>JAAYZL010000028.1 GCA_012514855.1 Clostridiales bacterium | reverse complement strand
CGCATCGCCGCCGCGCCGTCGCCGTCGACGGAACCGAAATTCCCCTGCCCCTCGACGAGAAGCCCGCGCGTCGAGAAGTCCTGCGCCAAACGCACCATCGCGTCGTAGACGGAGCTGTCGCCGTGCGGGTGGTATTTTCCCATGCAGTCGCCGACGATGCGCGCGGACTTGCGGAACGGCTTGTCCGGCGTCACGCCGAGCTCCATCATGGAATAGAGTATCCGCCGGTGCACCGGCTTCAGGCCGTCGCGGACGTCCGGCAGCGCGCGGCTGACGATGACGGCCATCGCGTAGGACATGAACGACCGCTTCAAATCCTCTTCGATGTCGATCGGCGTGAGATTGCCGATGTTGAGTTCCTCAGACATATCTCCCGCCTCCTTTAAATGTCAAGGTCCGCGACCAGCTTGCAGTTCTGCTCGATGAACTCGCGCCGGGGCTCGACCTGATCGCCCATCAGCAGCGTGAACATCTCGTCGGCGGCGATCGCGTCCTTCATCTCGATGCGGTACATGCTGCGCGTCTCGGGGTTCATCGTCGTGTCCCAGAGCTGCTCGGGGTTCATCTCGCCCAGGCCCTTGTAGCGCTGGATCGAGGGCTTCGCGTCTCGGCCCATCTCGTCGAGCAGCTTCTGCAGTTCCTCGTCCGTGTAGACGTATCTTTCGGACTTTCCGCGGCTGACCTTGTAGAGCGGCGGGCGCGCGATGTAGACGTAGCCGTCCCCGATCAATTTCGGCATGTGGCGGTAGAAGAACGTCAGGAGCAGTATCCGGATGTGGCTCCCGTCGACGTCGGCGTCCGTCATGCACACGATCCGGTGGTAGCGCAATTTCGCCGGGTCGAAGTCCTGCCCGAAGCCGCCGCCGAACGCGGTGATCATCGCCTTGATCTCGGCGTTTGCGAGCACCTTGTCCATCCGCGTCTTTTCGACGTTCAGAATCTTGCCCCTGAGCGGGAGGATCGCCTGAAAGTGCCGGTCGCGGCCGGACTTCGCCGAGCCGCCGGCGGAATCGCCCTCGACGAGGAAGATCTCGCACTTCGCCGGGTCGCGCTCGGAGCAGTCGGCGAGCTTGCCGGGCAGCGCCGCGGATTCGAGCGCGGTCTTTCTGCGCGTCAGGTCGCGCGCCTTGCGGGCGGCCTCGCGCGCGCGGGCGGCCTGCAGGCACTTGTCGAGCACCTGGCGCGCCTCCGAGGGATGCTCCTCGAAGTGCGTCGCGAGCTTTTCGGCGACCATCTGGTCGACGAGCGTGCGCATCTCGCTGTTTCCGAGCTTCGACTTCGTCTGGCCCTCGAACTGCGGCTCGACGAGCTTCACGGACACGATCGCCGTCAGCCCCTCGCGCACGTCGTCGCCGGTCAGGTTCTGGTCGCTGGGCTTCAAAATGCCGCTCTTGCGGCCGTAGTCGTTGATGACCCGCGTGAGCGCCGTCCGGAAGCCGACGAGGTGCGTGCCTCCCTCGGGGGTGTGTATGTTGTTGGCGAAGGAGAACGTGTTCTCGTTGTAGCCGTCGTTCCACTGGAGCGCCACCTCGACCGTCGAGCCGTTCTTGACGCCCTCGATGTAGATCGGCTTTTTCGACAGCGGCGTCTTGTGCTGGTTCAGGTACTCGACGAACGACACGATGCCGCCCTCGTAGTGGTACACGCGCTCGTTCACCGGCTCGACGCGCTCGTCGCGAAGCGTGATGCGTATGCCCTTGTTCAGAAACGCCATCTCGCGAAAGCGGGTCTTGAGCACGTCGAAGCTGAAATTCCCGGTCTCGAAGATGCCGGGCTCCGGGCATTCGCCGGTGCGCAGGTCCGGCCAGAAGCGGATGAAGGTGCCGGTCTGTTCGGTCGGCCCCACGATCTTGAGGTCGTAGAGTATCCTTCCGCGCGAATATTCCTGCTGATAGATGTTTCCGTCCTGACGGACGTTTACCGTCAGGTGGCTCGACAGCGCGTTGACGACCGACGCGCCGACGCCGTGGAGACCTCCGGAGACCTTGTAGCCGGAGCCGCCGAACTTGCCGCCGGCGTGCAGCATCGTCAGGCACACCTCGACCGCCGGGCGGCCGACCTTCGCGTGTATGCCGACCGGAAAGCCGCGGCCGTTGTCCTCGACGGACACGGAGCCGTCCCTGTGAAGCGTGACAAGAACGGCGTCGCAGAAGCCCGCGAGCGCCTCGTCGATGGCGTTGTCCACGATTTCGTACACGAGGTGGTGCAGTCCCCGCTCGTCGGTCGAGCCGATGTACATGCCGGGCCGCCGCCTCACGGCTTCGAGGCCCTCCAGAACCTGTATCTGGCTCTCGTCATAGTGGTTTTCGCTGTGCATACATGCCTGTCCCTTCAAGTCTTCCGAATATTTCCCTACTATAATAGTATAGCACATTTCGGCGCAGTTAGCCAGAGGAAACCCGGCCGTTACAAACTTTAACAGCCCGCATTTTTGGGTTTCCTTTAGGGGAAGAATGTGGTACAATTGTTTCCGGAAAAAGGAACGGAGAGGGGAAGCGACATGCTGAAAAAGACACTCGCGGCGCTGTGCATTCTGGCGCTGCTGCTGTCGGGCGCGGCGGCCTTCGCGGCGGTCGGCTGGACGGTCAAGACGCCGGAGGAGAGCGCGGAGGCGAGGGGCGGCGCGTTCGGCCTCGGGCCGCTCTTCGACCGGAACGGCCTGAGTCTCAAGATCACGTCGATCAGCTACCGCGACGGGGCGGAGCCGATCCTGCGCTTCGACGTGTGGGTCGAAAACGAATCCGGCGGGACGCTGAACCTGCACTTTGACGACGTCTATTTGGACGGCACGCAGGTGCAAGGCATCGGCATCTACAACCTCGCCTCCGGGTCGGCGATTGCCGAGTATTTCTTCTTCGAGCCGTTCGCGGGGCAGGGCGCCGACGTCCTCCGGGACCCGATGGAGCTCTCGTTCAAAATCCGCGTGGCTTTCGACTCGACCGGCGCCGACTTCTTCACGCAGGAATGCAGGATGTCCGGGCCGCTCGCGATCGCGACGGCGACCGCGTATCCGACCGTCCGCCCGACCGCGCGCCCGACGGTCGCGCCGGACTACCCGTGGCTTGAGAAGGGCGACGAGGGGAGCGACGTGCGCAGGCTCCAGCTCGCGCTGATCTCCCTGGGCTACCTGTCCGGCAGCGCCGACGGCGTCTACGGAAAACAGACCGCGCGGGCCGTGTACGATTTCCGCGAGCAGAACGGCCTCCTGATCGGCGTCTACGACGACGAGGCGTCGCCCGAAGTGCAGGAGCGCCTGTTTGGCGGGTCCGCGCAGCCGTACGCCGAGCCCTCGTTCTCGCTCGAGCTGTTCACCGGGTCGAACGGGCAGTGGGAGAACCTGTCGGGCGACAAGCTGAAGATGCGCGTGCAGGTTCGAAACGTCGCGAAGCACAGGACGGTCAAGGCGTTTGAGCTCTACATGTACGCGACGGACATTTGGGGCGAGCGCATCTACGGCGAGAACCAGGTCTATTACCGGACGACCACGAAGAACGTCGGCCCCGGAAAGACCGTCTACAGCGACTACATGGTCATCCCGAACCGGAGCCAGATCGACAAGGTCTACGTCGGCATCAGCAAGATCGTCTACTCGAACGGCTATGTCGAGGAGGCGTCCAGTGTAGAATACTGGAACTGGGAGATCCGGTAGGTTTTCCGCGGGCGGACGGAGCCGACGCGCGCGCCGTCGGTTCGGCGCGTCGACTGAGTCGCCACGCTAAACTCATATCCATGAGTTCAGACCATCGACAAACTCCGCTCCTCCCCCGGGGATGGATGAAGGGGCCGAAACCCCTTCATTTTCCATCCGCAGGCGACGGCATGTACGTCGCCGAGGAGCGCGGCTTGTCCGCGCTTCCCCGCAGGATTTCCGGCCGTGGCGCGAAGCGCCACAGGAAATCCTGCATTCCGGGAAATGCAAGATTGCATTTCCCGGACAGCGTGGCGACTTCGTCGACACGCAAAGCGAGGGCCTGTCGCAGGGCCCTCGCTTTGTGTCTCTGGGAGGATTACTTTTTGATCAATTCCAGCGTGTCGCGCGCGATCGCAATCTCCTCGTTCGTCGGGATGACCCACACCCGCACCTTGCTGTCCGCGGTGGAAATCTGGCACTCGACGGCGCGGGTCGCGTCGTTGACCTCCGGATCGAGCTTCACGCCCATAAACTCGAGCCCCTCGAGGATCAAGGCGCGCGCGCCGGCGTCGTTCTCGCCGATGCCGGCGGTGAAGACGATCGCGTCCAGCCCGCCCATCGCGGCGGCGTACGCGCCGATGTACTTGCGGATGCGGTACGCCCAGATATCGAGCGTCGTCCTGGCCATCTCGTTTCCGGCGTTCGCGGCGGCCCAGACGTCGCGCATGTCGCTCGAGACGCCGGACAGCCCCAACAGCCCCGACTTCTTGTTCAGGAAGTTCACGACCTCGCCGACGGTCATGTGCTCGCTGTCGGCGATGTACTCGACGATCGCGGGGTCGACGTCGCCCGAGCGCGTGCCCATCAGCACGCCCTCGAGCGGCGTCAGGCCCATCGACGTGTCGACGCATTTTCCGTTGACGCAGGCGCTCAGCGACGAGCCGTTCCCGAGGTGGCAGACGACGATCTTGCTGTCCTTCCCCTCAAACCCGAGCAGCCCGACCGCGCGCGCGGACACGAAGCGGTGGCTCGTTCCGTGGAAGCCGTAGCGCCGGATGTGGTGCTTTTTGTAGAACTCAATGGGCACGCCGTACAGGTACGCCTTTTTCGGCATCGTCTGGTGAAACGCCGTGTCGAACACCGCGACCATCGGCGTATCCGGCATGACCGCCCGGCACGCGCGTATGCCCATCAGGTTCGCCGGGTTGTGAAGCGGCCCGAGCGGTATATACTCCTCGATGGCGTCGATGACCGGCTGCGTGATCAAGCACGACGCGGTGAACTTCTCGCCGCCGTGCAGCACGCGGTGGCCGACCGCGGCGATCTCCGAGATCGACGAAATCGCGCCGTGATCCTCGTCGAGCAGCGCCTCGAGCACGACGCCCATCGCCTGCGTGTGGTCGCGGATGTCCTTGTCGAGCGTGAATTTGCCGTCGCCGAAGCTGTGGCAGAGCTTCCCGCCGGGGATGCCGATGCGCTCGACGATGCCCTTGGCGAGGATCGACTCGTCGGTCATGTCGATCAATTGGTATTTCAGGGAGGATGAGCCGGCGTTGATGATCAGGATGTTCATGTTTTCTCCTCGCTTCGCTGGTGAATTTTGGGGAGCGTCAGCCCTGCGCCTGCGCCGCGGTGATCGCGACGGTGGCGACGATGTCCTCGACGGAGCAGCCGCGGGACAGGTCGTTGCAGGGCTTCGCGATGCCCTGGAGGATCGGGCCGTAGGCCTCGGCGCCGGCGAGCCGCTGCACGAGCTTGTAGCCGATGTTCGCGCTCTCGAGCCCCGGGAACACCAGCGTGTTCGCCCGGCCCGCGACCGGGCTTCCGGGGGCCTTCAGCTTGCCGACGGATTCGACGATCGCCGCGTCGAGCTGCAGTTCGCCGTCGAGCAGGACGTCCGGCGCCATCTGTTTGGCAAGTTCCGTCGCCTGCTGCACCTTCGCCACGAGGTCGTGCTTCGCGCTGCCCTTCGTCGAGAACGACAGCATCGCGACCCGCGGCTCAAAGCCCGCGAGCGTTTTAGCCGACTCCGCCGCGCCGACGGCGATGTTCGCGAGCTCCTCGGCGCTCGGGTCGACGACGACCGCGCAGTCGGCGAAGATCATGACGCCGTTCTCCCCGTACCGCGCGTCCTGGGACTCCATCAGGAAGCAGGAGGACACGGTCTTGATGCCGGGCTTCGGCTTGATGATCTGCAGCGCCGGGCGCAGCATGTCGCCGGTCGAGTGGATCGCGCCGGAGACGAGCCCGTCGGCGTCGCCCATCTTCACCATCATGACGCCGTAGTACATCGGGTCGCGGACGAGCTTTGCGGCCTCCTCCTCGGTCATGCCCTTCGCCTTGCGCAGCGCATAGAGCGTCGCTGCGTACTCCGCGCTCTTGGGCGAATTCGCCGGGTCGACGATCTCGACGCCCGGAAGCGGCGCGCCGTTCGCGACCTCCCGAACCTTGTCCGGGTTCCCCAGAAGCGTCAGCTTCGCCAGACCCTCCGAGGCGATGATCGAGGCGGCCTGCACGTTTCGGACCTCCTCGCCCTCGGGGAGAACGATGTGGCGTACGTCGGCCCTCGCCTTTGCCTTAATCCTGTCGATAAGCGCCATGAATGTCCCTCCATG
>JAAYZL010000231.1 GCA_012514855.1 Clostridiales bacterium | reverse complement strand
AGCGCCGCCATGCCGACCAGGAACGGGTAGATGTTCGTCATCATGATCGGCTTTTCGAGCGAGCGGTAGATCACGTAGGTCGAGAGCAGCGTCAGCGTGTCGCCCTCGCAGGCCCAGATGATGTCGTCGCGCTCGAACAGCATGTTCCAGACGAGGCAGGGCGTCGTATCGCAGTGGAAGGACTCGTTCAGGCAGTTCGCGCCGACGCCGTCGACGCCGCCGAGCTCCTCGATGACCTTCTTGACCGCGACGTACAGCTTGACCGCGCGCAGGTAGTGCCCGCGCTCGACGCCCTCCATATGCACGTCCCAGTCGCGGCAAACCTCCTCGGCGACCTCGTCGGGAACCTGGCGCGCATCTTCGTTGACGGCCTTCCAGCTCCTGTAGATCAGCTTGCAGCCGAAGAAATTCTCCATCGCCTCGGTCGACTGCTTCTCCCACCAGTAGAATTTCTTGAAGATGTTCGCCTGCATGCCCTCGCCCGGCGTGTCCTGGAACATCAGGAACTTCGCGCCGGATTTGAGGTTCGCCCGGGCGCCGATCGCGCGAAGGATCGTCTTCCCCATCTCGACGCTGTAGGGCGAGAACACCGTGAGCCCCAGGTCGCGCAGATACGTGACGATCTCCCAGTCCCACATCTCGACGGTGCCGAACTTCGAGGTCAGCACGACCATCGGCAGCGCGTAGCCCTTCAGCATTTCGTCGTGCCGGAACGCCGCGAAGATCATCTGCGGAAACGCGATCGCGTCCGCGCCCTCCGGCAGCGCCTCCCCCACCGCGACCGGCGCGAGAAACTCCGCCACGTCCCCGTAAAAATCGCGCAGCCGGGCCAACTGCTCGCCGTATTCCCGCTGTTCGCGCTCGTTCCACTCGGTAAAGTACAAGGGTGCAAGTCTCACGCGCATCGCCGTTCCCCTCCAGCAGCAGTATTTCTTTGTTCAGTATAGATCATGGGGAATGTTTTTGCAATAGGGCGGTTTTGACGAAAAACGCGCGGGGAACGATAATAAACAATACAAAACGATAGGAAATGCGCGGCTGGTCGGGAGGCGGGTTGACAACCCCCGCCCGCTGTGGTATCTATTGGATATGGGTACCGCCGTATTCTCACCTGAGGAGGAACAGAATCATGGGAAAGAGAACCTTCTCTATCATCCTCGCGCTGCTTGTGGTTCTTCTCTGGGGCGTCGGGACGGCCGAAGGCGCCGGGACCAAGCGGCTCGAGCTGGCCTTCGGGCTGTTCTCCGTCGAGGTCCCGGCGGACGCCGCCGTCGGGCCGAACACGGGCAACGCGCTGTCCGACCTGCGCTACGAGGTCCGCCCCTTCCCGGGAATTGTGTACGCGAACTTCGCCCCGAGGGCCGAGTACGCGGACACGGCCGAGCGCAGGCTGAACAGCTACATATCGCTGCTGTTCGTGCTCTGCGGCGACGGGTACTCCGAGACCGAGGTCGCGGAGGAAGCGCTACCCGGCGGCGTCCGGCTTCGGTGGCAGCTGATGCGGGGCGACAGCGCGCACGCGCTGTGGTTCGAGGCGTTTTCGAAGGAGTTCGGATACAACATGTGCCTCTCGGGGCCGCCCGACGACGAGCAGGACGCGCGGATGCTTGCGCTGATGCGCTCGTTCCGGGCCGATCAGAACCGCGAGGGGGACCTTATGCGGATTCGCCAGCAAAAGCGGGAGGACGGCTCGTTTGTCAGCGCCGAGCACGGGCTGAGCATACGGCTCGACGCGGACTGGAACGCGGTGACAATGGAGGACATGCTCCTCCCGCAGACGGCCTTCGTGCTCGAAAAGGGCGGCGGCCAGTGGCTCATACAGCTCATGTACGCCCACCCCGTGCCGCCGGACGGGGCGAGGGATTTGCTCGACTGGTTCGTGCAAAGCGCGCGCCGGACGGACCCCTTCGGGAATGCGCCGACCTTCGGCGAGCCGTATTCGGTCGCGCTCGACGGCCTGGGCGGCATAGAGGCCTGGGTCGTGGAGGAGGAGTCGGACATCTTCCTGCGGAACATCGCCTTCGTGCACGAGAGCTACGGCTACTTCGGCTCGTTCATGTGGATCAAGGAGCTCGACGGCGTCGCCCGGCCGCAGATGGACGCGGCGCTGCGGTCGCTCACCGTTCCGGACTAAAAAAACGGGGGCCGGCGTTGAAGCGCCGGCTCCCGTTCCGTGGCGGACTTACTCGAAGTGCGCGTACTCGAAGTAGATGTGCCCGATCGGGTTCTTGACGATCCCCTTGATGTCGGGCTTGATGAGGTACGGGTCCTCGTAGGAGTACATCGGCATGCCGGGCATCTGGTCGACGAGGTACTTCTCGATCTCGATCAGCTTCGCCTCGCGCCCGGCCGGATCGGTGATCTTGCCGGCCTCGGCGAACATGCCGTCGTACACCGGGTCGTCCCACTGGTTCTCGGAGGCGTTCGAGCCGGTGACCCAGATTTTGAGGTTCGCACTCGGGTCGACGTAGTCGCAGGTGTAGCCGTTGCGGTCCACGGAGAAGTGGCCCGATTCGAGCTCGTCCCAGTACACGGCCGACTCGTAGGTCGTGATCGAGTACTCGACGCCCAGGTTCGCCTTCCACATCTCGCCGATGACCTGCGCCATCAGCTTCTGCTCGTTGTCGTTCTTGGTCACGATCTCGACGACCGGGAAGCCCTCGCCGTTCGGGTATCCGGCCTCCGCGAGCAGCGCCTTCGCGGCCGCGGGGTCCTCTTTGAACATGTCGCCCGCGACGTCGCGGTAGCTCGCGCCCTCGACGGTCAGGGACGGCTGCGAGTACGGCACGAAGCCGAAGACCGGCTTTTCGACGAGCCCGAGCACAGTCAAAACGGCCTGGCGGTCGATCGCCATCGCGAACGCCTGGCGCACGCGCTTGTCGGAGAATTCCGGCAGAGAACAGTTGAAGTCGCAGTACTGGATGCCGATCTTGCCCGAGGTGAAGAACTCGTCCGTGCCCGCGTACTGCTTGAGCGCGTCGGGGCTCAGCTCGTCGGAGACGTTGATCTCGCCGTTGTTGTAGGCGGTCAACTCCGTCGCCTTGTCGGGGATGATGACGATCTTCACGCCGTCGATCTGAATTTCGCCGGCGAGGTAGTAATTCGGGTTCGGCACGAGCGTCAGGTGCGACAGCGAGCTGTATTCCGCGAGCATGAACGGCCCGTTCGACACGTAGGTGTCCGGCGTCTTCGTCCACGCCTCGCTGCCCTCGACGATGTCCTTCTTGACCGGCATGAACGCGGTCGTCGCGGTCATCGACACGAACCACGGCGCGAGCGTCTCCAGCTCGCACACGAGCGTCAGGTCGTCGGTCGCCTTCACGCCGACGTCTTCCTGGGCCGCGGCGCCCTGGTTGTAGGCCTGGCCGTTTTTCAGAATCCACAGGTCGCTCGCGGCGCGCGAGGCAACCTCGGGATTGAGAACGCGCTTCCAGGAATACTCAAAGTCGTGCGCGTTGAGGGGCGTCCCGTCCGACCAGAGCAGGCCCTCGCGCAGGTGGAAGGTGTAGGTAAGGCCGTCCTCGGAGACATCGCAGGATTCCGCCAGCGCCGGCACGTAGCTCTTGCCGTCGGACGCGAACTTGTAAAGCCCCTTGAACAGGTTCTGCAGCACCAGCGACGAGCGCGCGTAGGAGTTCAGGCCCGGGTCCATCTCCTCCGGATCGCCCTGAATCGAGTAGACGATCGTGCCGCCCTCCGCCAGCGCGGTCTGGAATCCCGCGAGCGCCGTCGTGAGCAGCGCCGCCAGCATAAGCATCGCCAGGAATTTCTTCATGCATTTCCCTCCTATTCAATCCCAGATGCAGTAATGCTAACAGATCGACCCCAAAAAGTCAATGCGGCGGCGGCCGTTCTTTGTGTAAAAAACACAAGTCCACCGGGTGCGGACACGGGGCTCTGCGAGACTGGGGATTTCCGCGGCGCGGGGATCAAGCACACCGCCGCCCGCGACAAAACGGCGGTTGGCTTACCATGATACCTTTGACGCAAATCCCTTCTTTATATAATATGTGGGGTTTCCTCAACAACCCGATAATGCATGAAAGCGAGCAAAATCAATCGTCATGTGGTATAATAGGCCTTATTATGAAGGCATTGCTGTTGTCCACCGGCCCGGGCGCGGAAAAGCTCGCGCAGGCGCTTCGCGAGGCGGGCGCCGACGAGGTCGTGCGCGCCTCCGACGGCCCCGGCGCGCGCGAGGCGCTGAAGGCGGGCGGCTTCGCGGCGGT
>JAAYZL010000230.1 GCA_012514855.1 Clostridiales bacterium | reverse complement strand
TTTCCTCGGCCGGCAGCCGAAAGTCCTGTTTGAACACCGGTTCGATCGCGTCCATCAGTTCCTCTTCCGACGAGAATCCCTCCTCGCGGTTCAGAACCTCCTTCACGGCGACGATGAACCGCGCGAGCTCTCCGAGCCGGTAGGCGACCTTCCTGTGCGCCGCGGAATCGGCGAAGAAGCCGCTCGTTTCCGGCCAGTCGCCCGCGATCTGCGCCGCGATTTCGGGATACTTCCCGGCCCAGATTTCCGCGAACCGCTCGATCTCCAGCATGCCCGCCGCCGCGTCCTGCGCCGTCAGAATCCGCTCGAGGTCGTTAAGCAGCGCCTCGATGTCCCCGATGTCCGCCTCCAGCGCGGCCTGTATGACCCACGCGAGGATGCCGTTCTCGAGCACCGCGCCGGGGAATTCCCGCGCGAGAGCCTCGGCAAACCCGGGCAGCGCACCCACGCAGGCGACCGGCACGCTTGTGACGCCCAGCGCCTTGAGCTGCGCCAGGATCGCCGCGACCGCCTCGGGGCTCTCCTCCCTCATGAGCCACGCGCCCAGCACCGCAAACGCATCGGTTCCGACGGCGACGGAGATGTAGAGCGTGAAGCCCGTCGGGACGCCGTCGATGTTTATGATGACCGGGAACCTGAGCATGTAGAGCACCTGCACGTCGACGACCGGCGGCCTGTAGAGGTTTACGTAGTACACATGGCCGAGCTTCGAGGTGATGCGCACGCTCCCGGGCACGTAGATGTAGAGCGGCTTCGATTTCTGCCCCACCGAGCCGTAGGCGGAGATCGTCAGCCGGTCGGCGTAGATGACGCCGCCCATGACCCTGCCCAGCGCGTAGACGAGCACGCGGTCGCCGCGCATCCCCTTGACGGTCAGCGTGCCGGAGATGTTGCGAATCGAGATGTCGTACCCGTTCATCTTGAGCGTGCCCACGTCGAGCTGCAGGAGTTTCTTCAGCGACCCGATGTCGCCCTTGGCGTTCATCACCAGCTTCGCGGCGGAGATGTGCGGGCTCAGGTCGTCCGGGGCGCGCTTCACGCCGACCACGCCGCCGGAGCGGATGTGGGCCTCCTTGCCCGCGACGATCATGTCGATGGTGAGCGTGCCCGCGCTCCGGATGTAGAGCTTCGCGCCGGTCGCGCTGAGCCTGCGGACCTTCACGACGACCGGGTTTTTCGCGCTGCCGACGTCGCCGAACATCGAGAACAGGCTTGCGGCCTGCGCCCTGACGGTCTTGCCGGGCGCGATCCAGATGCCGCCGAGCGAGATCACGGACGCGTTTCCGCCGACGTCGATGCCGGAGAGCGTGATATCGCCGCCGCTCGCGATCGAAAGCTCGTTCGCGGGGGCCCATGCCTGGCGGATCGTCGCCACGCCGCCGACCTTCATCGAGAGCGCGTGTCCTGTCTGCCCGACGCTGCCGCCCGCGACGATGAGCAGATCGCCGACGGTGTCGATGGTGTTCCGGCTCGACGCGTCCCCGATGCGCGCGAGCATGGCGAGCAGGCTCCCGTCGAGTATGGCCTTCAGAGCGCTCGCCTCGTCCTCCGCCGCGACTGCGTTCGCGTCCACCGGGTCGTACGCGGCCTGCGCCGCCGCCTGCTTCGCGAGCGCCGCGTTCAGTTGCCCGGTCAGCGCCGCCGCCTGGCTCCGGAGCCCGGCGAGCTGGCCCGTCAGCTTCTTCAGCTGCGCGGCCTGCGCGGGATCGCCCGCGATGGCGTCGATCTGCGCCTGCAGCTCGGCCATCTTCGCCCCGAGGTCCGTGAGCGCCTTCTGCAGGTTGGCCACCTTGCCGTTCGCCGCGGTCAGCGTCTTCAGGAACCCGGCGGCGTACGCCCTGAGCACTTCGGCGATCGTCTGCTTCGTCCTGTACGCGCCGTACTGCCCGTAGGTCTCCCTGAGCTTCTGCATTACCTCGTCCCAGATGGGCTCGTTCGCGTCGAAGATGCCGCCGGGCACGATCAAGGTCGCGCTCGCGCCGGACTTGAGCTTTTTGAGCAGCACGTCGCCGGTCAGCTCGCGCACGTACACGGTTCCCGCCGCGTCGATTGCGAGCATGCCGCCGGCAAGCGCGTCGGTGTCGACGAGCATCGGGGCCTTCGCCGTGCCGATCGTGCCGCCGAGCGCGGTCATCGCGATGCCGCGTCCCTTGACCTGCTCGGCGCGGCCGAGCTTGTCGCCCGGCAGAATGCTTCCCTGCGCGGTGATTTCGATGTCGCCGCCCGCGTGGATCGGCCCGATGACGAGGTTGCCCGCGGTGTTTAAGAGCACCAGGTTGCCGACCGCGCCGGCGTTGACCTGTCCCGTGCGGCTGTCCGCGACGAGCGTCAGATCGGCCAGGTCGTTGAGGCTTATGTCGCCCTCGGCAATTGCCGTCACGACCCCGCCCACGTCGATGTCCAGATAGTCGTCCTTCAGGCCGATCGTGCCGGTTTCGGAGGTCAGGCTGGCGTCGCCGCCGGCGTCGAGGTTCAGCGCCGCTTCGTCGGGATCGCGCACGTCGAGCAGGCTGCCCGGCGCGCGGAGTCCGACGTCGCCGCCCGCGACGAGGTTTCCGACGCCCATGTCGCCGGTCAGCTCGTGGATGTACAGGTCGCCGCCGGCCGCGGCGTCCAGCCGCGTCTTTTCCTCCGTGTGCGGCGCGCGCAGCCAGTCGTACGCCACCTCGACCAGGATGTTCCAGGTGCAGACGGGCTGCCCGAGCTTGTCGAGAACCGGCTGCCCGAGCGCGTTGAACACCGGCTGCCCGACGAGCGTGAACGCGTACTTGCCGCCCGCGCCGGTCGTCGGCTCGACGATGTTCCCGACGAGCGCCGGCCGGGTGTTCTGCTGCTCGGTGGTCAGCGGCTGCGCGGCGCTTCCGATGGAATCGCGCGCACGGAGCGCGATGTGCGTGCCGCGCACGTTGGCGACCGGGGACGGCGCGCCGAATATGCTGCCCGATTCCACGGTCAGCGCTACGTCGCCGCGCGCCGAGTGGATGTCCGCGGCGGTCAGGTCGCCCGCAATCTGCACGATTGTGATGTCCCCCGCGTTCCGGACATGGCCCTCGCCGAACGACTTGCCGATCTCCATGTTGAACGCGCGCGCGATCGGGTCCTCCGGCCCGTCTCCCAGGCGGCCCGCGTAGTCCGCGAGCGCCCAGGCCTTTTCGAGCAGCGCCTCGATGTCGTCCTGCGTCATGCTGTCGTGGATGACGTTGCCGAGGTCGGCGACCGCGCCCTTTCCGATGGCGGCGGCGAGCCAGCCCACGGCCTGCTTGTCGGCGACGTACTTGACCGGGGTCGCCGGCGGCGCGGCCGGGTCGGGCGGCGCGACGCCCAGAAC
>JAAYZL010000229.1 GCA_012514855.1 Clostridiales bacterium | reverse complement strand
TTCCTCCATGCCGACGGTCAGCTCGTTGAGG
Organism: Clostridiales bacterium; assembly: GCA_012514855.1. The sequence goes on along the minus strand of JAAYZL010000229.1, from coordinate 3,565 downwards.
AACCGCTCGTAGAGCTCGTTTTCGGAGGCGGTCAGGATCGCGTCGTCCGGCGCGTAAAACATCGGCATGTGGAAGCCCGTCACCGCGACGATCGATACGCCGCTCTTTTCGCTCAACCGCCGGAGCGCGCGCGCGTCGCGCCCGGCCGAGACGGGCTGCGCGTCGACGATCGCTTTTCCGTCGGCCTCGCGGTAGGCGATCAGCTCCGCGAGCGACTTCGCCTCGTCCGAGATCTCGAGCGCCGGGTGCTTCCCGGCCGCGGGCGTCCGGCGGACGAAGATGTGCTCGTGCGGCTGCGTGTGCCCCGGATTCGAGACCGGGCCGAGTACGGTCTGCATGCGCTCAGCCCCCTATGTCCAATTCCACCTCGAAGCGGTTCTTGTCGCCGCGGTAGCGCGCGATCGAGTACTCGACCGGCTGCCCGCCCGCGTTGAAGCCGATGGTCCTCGAAAACTGCACGGGAGCTCCGACCGGGATGTTCAGGAGCCGCGCGTCGTCCTGGTTCGCGGCGACGGCCTCGAGCACGCGCGTCACGCGGCAGACGCGGCTCTCCGGGGTTGTCGAGAGCACCTCGTAGAGCGATTCCCGTTGAAAATCGTGCTCGAGGATGAACGAACATTTGTCGGGGGGCAAGAGCGTCCGGACGGTGACAATCGGCTCCTGGTCGACGAACCGCCTGCGCGCGAGCACGAGCATTTTCGCATTTTCCTCGAGCTCGAACTGCTCGGCGTCCGCGGGCGCGACCTTCGAGGCCCCCAGAAACAGCACCTCGGTCGACGGCACGCCGCCCGCGCGCTCGATCTGCTCGTTGAAGCTCTCGAGCCGCTTGATGAAGTCCTGCTTGATCTTGACGGACTTGACGAAGGTGCCCTTGCTCTTGACGCAGTAGAGCCAGCCCTCGTGCCTTAGCTCCGCGACCGCCTGCCGGACGGTCGTGCGGCTGACCTCGAACATCTCCGAGAGCTCCTTCTCGGTCGGGATCGCCTCGTCGACCGCGTACGCGCCGCCCTTGATCTCCTCGAGCAAGAGCTGTTTGAGCTGAAAATACAGCGGGATCGGCACGCTCTTGTCGAGCGTCCGTTCGTTCAGCATGCGCATCCCCTCCTCTTGAGATCATAATGTCATGACATAACTATGTCTATTATACCGCTTTTTTCGCCGTTTGCAAGGGAAATCACGAAAATTTCTCCGAAAATGCGCATACCTCGACGACCGTCAGCCTCGCCGGCTCGTCGGACGCGGCGCAGATCAGGCAGCTCCCGAGCTCCGCGCGCGCGAGGTGCGCGGCGTGGCGGCCGAGCAGGAAGATCTCGTCCTCGCCGGCGCACAGCGTCCGGAAGCTGCCGGAGAGCCCCTCGCCGGTCAGCTTCAAATAGCTCTCGACGCCGACCCACTCCCGGACGGGCATGGGCGATTTCCGGTCCCTTTCCTCGATGTCGACGCCGACCGGCGCGTCGGAAATCGCGCAGATCGCGAAATTCCCCGCGTGCGCGAGGCTGATGTAGGGGGGGCCGGACAGGAGTTCCGGCTTTCCGCCGTCGAGGTACCGGTACCTGGGCGGCGGCGCATAATCCGGCACTCGCGCCCGGAGCGCCGCGTCGAGCGCCAGTTCTGCGCCGAGCGAGCGCCGCCGGTCGGACGGCCGACGGTATTCCCGGATGTGCCGCGCGCGCTGGGCGGAAACCGAAGGCAGCCAGCGCGCGTCGTCCGCGTCCAATTGCGCCACGTCCACCGCGTACACAAAAATCTCTCTCATGCGCACATTATAGCGGAAATGTCAGGACAAATCAAGGAGCCGGCCACTCCGACCGGCTCCCCAGACTATCAACAAAGTATCACAGGACAGCCATAAGATCAAATTCAGCAAGGCGATTTTGCCAAGCCCTTCGGGATTGTCAAAATCGGTCGCCGTGGGCGACTTGAAATTCCAGAGGAATTTCAACCTTGACATGCGCGGTGAATTTGATTTTTATGGAGCGTAAGCGGAGTAAAAATAATCCCTGCAGTCAGGATCGCGCCCGGAAATCCGTGAGGATTTCAGCGAGCCGAAGCATCTTCTTCCTACGCATCAAAAAACCGCAGTTTTTTGATGCACAGAGGAGCCGGCCACTCCGACCGGCTCCCGTTTTCAGTATTCGATTTCCCCCTCGAACGCGAGGTTCGTCTCGCCTGTCAGCCACACCCGCCCGCGCTCGTATCGGGCGATCAGGTCGCCGCCGGGGAGCTTGACGGTGATGTCCTCGCCCTCCCCGCACAGCCCGTTTTTGACCGCCGCGACCGTCGCCGCGCACGCGCCGGTTCCGCAGGCGAGCGTCTCGCCGTTGCCGCGCTCGTAGGTGCGCAGCTTCAACATCCGCTCGCTAACCGCGCGCGCGAACGACGCGTTGACGCGCTCCGGGAAGATGTCCGCGCCCTCGAACGCCGGGCCGAGCTTTGCGAGATCCAGCGCGTCGACGCGCTCGACGAAGGTCACGCAGTGCGGGTTGCCGAGCGACAGGCAGGTGATATGGTACTCCTTCCCCGCGAACGCGTGCGGCCGGTCGACGATTTCCTCTCCGGGCAGGTTCACCGGCACGCGCGCGGGCGCGAACTCCGGGACGCCCATGTCGACGCGCGCGGAGCTGACCCTGCCATCGCTCACGAACAGCTCGACGCGCTTGACGTTCCCGCCCGCCTCGACGGTCACGATTTCCCTCGCGGCGATTCCCTTGTCGTAGAGGTACTTGCCCACGAGCATCAGGCACGCGCCCGCCATGCCGCCGGCGGAGCCGTCGCGGTTGAACGTGCGCATCTTGGCGTCCGCGACGTCGGACTGCTCGATCAGCGCGATGCCGTCGCCGCCGACGCCGAAGTGCCTGTCGCACAGGCTCACGCACAGCGACTCCGCGCAGGACACGCGGCCGTCGCGGTTGTCGACGACGATGTAGTCCGTGCCCGCGCACTGCATCTTCGAGAAGCGCAAGCGGCTCCGCTCCGCGCGCATGTGGTTCAGGTCGACGAGCTCGGTGTTCCGCTCGTTGTAGCGGCTCTTCAGGATGTCCGCGAGCGCGTTGGCGGTATCGAGCGAGGTCAGGCACGCGATCGACAGCGACAGCGCGCGCCGGTGCAGCGCGATGTAGTCGTCCATCGTCTGGTCGTAGACCGCGCCGGTGTAGACGATGTAGTGGATCTTGCCGCCCTCGAGCAGCTTGAACGCGTCGTCGGACTGCTTGAGGCCCCCGATCCCGTTGACGTCGATGCCGAGCTGCTCGATCGCGCGCGCGGTCGTCTCGGTCGCGTACATCGTCGCGCCCAGGTCGTAGAACTTCTTCGCGAGCGCCATCAGCCCGTAGTGGTCGCGGTCGTCGAGCGAAAGAAGCACGCCCATCTTCCCCGCCGACGGCACGCGGATGCCCGCCGCGGTCAAGCCCTTGAACAGCGCCTCGTGGATGTTCTTGCCGACGCCGAGCACCTCGCCGGTCGACTTCATCTCCGGCCCCAGATAGCTGTTGACGTCCGCGAGCTTCTCAAACGAGAACACCGGCACCTTGACCGCGAAGTACGGCGGCGTGCGGTAGAGCCCGGT
>JAAYZL010000228.1 GCA_012514855.1 Clostridiales bacterium | reverse complement strand
TAAACACGAACATCAGCATCAGGCTCACGCCGGTCACGATGTCGGGCGTCGTCATCGGCAGGTACGCGACGCTCGTCAGCGCGTTCGCCCAGCCCCTGCGCATCGAGTGTATGCCGATCGCGGCGAGGGTGCCGATGACGGTCGATAGCACGGTCGCCATCGCCGCGACGGACAGCGTGACCTTGAGCGCCGACATGATCCTGGCGTCCGCGACGAGCTTTAAGTACCAGTCGAACGTAAACCCGCTCCACTCCGCGCGCGAGACCGATTGGTTGAACGACAGCGTGATCATCACCAGGATCGGCAAGTACAGAAACGCGAGCAGCAGCGCCAGGTACGCGCCCTTGAACAGCTTCGAAGTTCTCCGCCTCACCACAGCGCACCCCCCTCGCCGCGCGGGTCGGCCTTGCGCAGAAGGCCGATCGAGGCGACGATCAGCACCATCAGCGTGAGCGACAGCGCGCTTCCGACGTTGCGGTTGTTGAAGTTGATGAAGTAGTCCTCGATCGTGTCGCCGATCAGATAGATCATGCCGCTGCCGAGCATCCGCGAGATCGCGAACGTCGTGACCGCGGGCATGAACACCATCGTGATGCCGGAGACGATGCCCGGCACCGACAGCGGCACGACCACCCGGGAGAACACCTTCATCGGCGGCGCGCCCAAGTCCTCGGCGGCCTCGATCACGCGGCGGTCGATCTTCTTCATGACCGTGTAGATCGGCAGGATCATGAACGGCAGGAAGTTGTAGACCATGCCCAGGAGCACCGCCGCCTCGGTGCCGATCAGGTTCTGCGGCGGAAGCCCGAGCCTTATGAGCAGCGTGTTGACGACGCCGTTTTTCTCGAGCAGGGTCATCATCGCGTAGGTCCTGAGCAGGAAGTTCATCCACATCGGCAGAAGGATCAGCACGACCAGCGCCTGCCCCCTCGAAAAATCCCTGCCCGACAGGAAGTACGCGGCCGGGTAGCCGATCAGAAGGCAGATCACCGTGCACAGAAACGCGAGCCGGAAGCTGTCGAACACGACCGGCAGGTTGCCCGGGCGGAAGAACTTCCCGAAGTTCGTGGCGGTGAATTCGCCGGACTTCGTCGTGAACGCGAAGAATACGACGAACAGCAGCGGAACGACCGTGAAGATCAGCATCCACAGGGCGTAGGGCGTGGCATACAGCCGCCTTTTCACATCTCCTCGCCCTCCTCCGAAACGGCGGGAACCGGCTCCCGGCGCATGATGTGGATGTTGAACGGCACGATCGACAGCCCCACCTGCGAGCCGGCCGGCTGCATCGTGGTCGAGTGCACCTTCCAGCGCGCCTCGCCGGTCGAGACGATCATCTCGTAGTGGACGCCCTTGAACAGCACGCTCTCGACAATTCCCTCCAGCATGCCGACGTCGGTTCCCACGACCATGATGTCCTCGGGCCGGACGACGACGTCGACGACCTCGTTCTTCCCGAAGCCCTCGTCGACGCACTCGAACGCCTTGCCCGCCATCATGACCGTCTCGTCCTCGAGCATAATGCCGGTGAGCAGGTTGCTCTGTCCGATGAAGTCCGCGACGAACGCGTTCTTCGGCTCGTCGTAGATGCGCTTCGGGTCGCCGATCTGCTGGATGCGGCCGCCGTTCATCACGACGATCGTGTCCGACATCGTCAGCGCCTCCTCCTGAT
>JAAYZL010000227.1 GCA_012514855.1 Clostridiales bacterium | reverse complement strand
CGTCGACGAGCGGCGCGAGACGTCGGTCCCCGGCGTGTTCGCGTGCGGAAACGTGCTGCACGTGCACGACCTCGTCGACAACGTGTCGGTCGAGGCGATGCTCGCCGGCGCGTCCGCCGCGGCGTACGCGGCGGGCGGGGGCGGCGGGGAAGCCGGGTATTATACGGTCGCCGCGAAGGACGCGGTGCGCTACGTCGTGCCGCAGAGAATCCGGAAGGATGCAAAGGGGAAGATCGACCTGTATTTCCGCGTCGACAACGCATACCGGGACGCGGCGGTCGAGGTATTGAGCGGCGATCAAGTGATCCTCCGCCGCAGGCGGCCGATCGTGACGCCGGGCGAGATGGAGAAGGTCGCGATCGACGCGGAGAAGCTCCGTGCGGACGCGGCCGTCCGGCTCGCCGGGAAGGGGGGAGCGCCGTGCGGAGCCGGGAACTGACCTGCATCGTCTGTCCGATGGGCTGCCGCGTCCGGGTCGACTTCGACGGCGACGGGCTCGTCGTGTCCGGCAACGAATGCGCGCGCGGCGAAAAATACTGCCGGCAGGAGGTCGCATGCCCGGTCCGCGTCGTGACGTCGCTCGTCGCGGTCTCCGGCGCCAGGCACCCGCTGTGCCCGGTCAAGACGTCCGTTCCGGTGCCGAAGGACAGGGTGGGCGACGTGCTCAAGGAGATCCGCGGGCTCACGGCGAGCGCCCCGATACGCATCGGCGACGCGCTGATCGAGAACGTCGCCGGAACCGGGGCGAACGTGGTCGCCACCGCCAACAGATAAAAACAGGGGATTGCCGCGCTGAACGGCGATCCCCCTTTTTACTGCTTATCGATTTTTTTGATCAGGTGGACGGTCCCGGAGACCTCGTCGACCGGCACGGAAAACGCCATCCCCTTGCCCTCGGTGTGCAGCCCCGCGCCCTCGAGGATCGCGGTCATGATCCTGTGGCGCTCCTCGCTGAGCGTCAATATCAGCACGAGCTCCTTTTCCGGCTGGATCGACACGCCGAAGAAGCGCTCGGCCTCGTGCACGCCCGTGCCGCGCCCGTGCAGTATCGTCCCGCCGCTCGCGCCCGCCGCTCGCGCCGCGTCCATCACGAGGTCGGAAAACCCCCGGTTTACGATGGCGACAATCAGATCGAATCGGTTATCCATGCTGTTCCTCTCCTTCAGCGAGCATCTGATACGCGTTTATTCCGGCGAAGCTGTTCAGCGGCATCGCGACGGCGAGGTAGTGCCGCCGCCCGGCCATCGCCTTTTCCAGCGCCCCGAGCGCGGCCTTCAGGCGCGCCCCCTGACACAGCGAGAGCACGACGTCCTTGTGCGTCTCGCAGAGCCCCAGGCATTCCTTCCACAGGTTATTTGCCGTGCCGCGGCCGGCGAGCTGCAGGTTAAGCCGGCATCCGGCTTCGGCGAGGATCTTTGCCATCTGCTCGCCGCTCCCCTTGTCGGCGATGGCGACGATGAATTTCAACTTGTCCATACGCACCTCAATCGAAGTCGATGATTTCTTCCATGGCCGCGCCCGTCTCTTCCGGCTTCGCGACCCCGCGCGTCCTGAGCGCATAGACGACGGCGAGCGACTGTATCGCGATCAGCGGCGTCATCGCGACCATCGCGACCAGCCCGAACGCGTCGGCCATCGGGTTCCCGCCGAGCGCGTCGACCGCGCCGATCGCCAGCGGCAGCAGGAACGTCGCGGTCATCGGGCCGGACGCGACGCCGCCGGAGTCGAACGCGATCGCCGTGAACACCTTCGGAACGAAGAACGACATCGCGATCGCCAGCGCGTAGCCGGGCAGTATGAACCACAGGATCGATATCCCGGTCAGAATCCGGACGACCGCGAGCCCGAGCGACGCGGCGATCCCCAGGGAGAGCGTCGTCATCATCGCGCGCCGGCTGATCATGCCGTTCGTGATGTCGGCGACCTGCGCGTTCAGCACGTGGACGGCGGGCTCCGCGCGGACGATGAAGAAGCCGATCGCCATCGCGATGGGGATCATCAGCCAGTTGTGCGACATCGTCGAGAGCATGCCGCCCAGCATGTATCCCACCGGCAGGAAGCCCACGTTGACCGACGCGAGAAACAGGAACAGCCCGACGAGCGTGTAGACGATGCCCGCGGCCATCTTCACGAGCGCCTTCACCGGCAGCTTCAGCCAGAAGATCTGGAACACCGCGAAAACCAGCACGATTGGCGACAGCGCGAGCGAGACCTCCTTGAGGAAGTGCGGGAACGCGTGAAGCAGCGAAGGGACGACCTCCGCGTAGCTCGAAATCGCGCGCGGCGTCTCCGGCGCGAATTCATTCGCCCGAGGGTCGAAGAACATGCCCATCACGAGCACCGCCATGATCGGCCCGATCGAGCACAGCCCGACCAGCCCGAAGCTGTCCTCCTCGGCGGTCCGGCCCGAGCGCACCGACGCGACGCCGACGCCCAGCGCCAGGATGAACGGAACCGTGATCGGCCCGGTCGTCACGCCGCCGGAGTCGAACGCGACGGGCAGAAAGTCGCCGTCGGAGAACACCGCCAGCAGAAACACGACCGCGTAGAAGCCGACCAGCAGCACGTTGAGCTTTTTCTGGAGGACGATCCGGAGGAACGACACGACCAGAAACAGCCCCACGCCCGCGGCGACCGCCAGAATCAGCGGCGTCGACGGAAACGCGGGAACCTGCTGCGCCAGCACGATCAGGTCGGGCTCCGCGATCGTGATGACCGTGCCCATCAGAAAGCCGGCGACGATCAGAAACGCGAGGCTCCTCGACTGCGTCGTGCGCGCGCCGACCATCTCGCCCATCGGCGTCATCGCGATCTCGGAGCCGAGCGTGAACAGCGCCATCCCGAAGATCAGCACGATTGAACTCAGCACAAACAAAAGGATGGTCGGCCCGTTCAGCGGCGCGATCGTGAGCGCGAGGATCAGCACGATCACCGCGATCGGCAGAACCGAGTAGATCGCCTCCTTCAGCTTTTCCCATATGCCGTTGAGCAATGCCGGCACCCCCTTTTCTTATACCATGATAACATTTCCGCGCGCGTCGGTCAAACGTGCGCGGAAATCTTAACAGAAGTGGGCGGTGCCCGGGGTTACTGCATCTGGAACCCGGTCCAGATGTCCTGATAGACGGCCTCGAACTCGCCGACGTCCTCGACGAACTCCTTCGTCGCGAGCTTGTCCTCGGGGATGTTCAGCGCGTCGTAGGCCTTGAGCTCCTCCGGGATCAGCGGGTCGGCGGCCGCGTTCGGATTCAGGTACAGCGTCCACGCGGCGCTCTTCGCGGCGATCTCGGGGCGCATCATGAAGTCGAGGAACTTGTGCGCGGCCTCTTTGTTCTCCGAGTTCGCGGGGATGACCATCGCGTCGATGCCGAAGCCGATGCCCTCCTCGGGGAACACGCATTTGAAGGCGGGATTCGTCTGCTGGACGCCCACGGCGTAGGGCGTGAACAGGTAGGCGACCTTCACCTCGCCCGAGAGCAGGTACTGCTGGGGCGCGTCGTAGTCGAACACGCGCACGTTCGGCCGGAGCGACTTGAGCTTCGCCGCCGCCTCGTCGAGCTGCCCTTGGTCGGTCGTGTTGTAGGAATAGCCCAAGGACTTCAGCGTCGCGCCGATCATCACGCGCGCGTCGTTCAGAAGCGCGAGGCTGTCCACAAACTGCCCGTCCCAGAGGTCGGCGAAGCCCGTGATCTTGCCCTCGACCTTCGCGGGGTCGTAGACGATCATGGGCGATCCCGCGGCGTAGGGAATCGTGTACGCCCCGTCGGGGTCGAAGACCTGGTTCAGGTACGCCGGGTTGAGGTTTTCGTAGTTGGGCAGG
>JAAYZL010000226.1 GCA_012514855.1 Clostridiales bacterium | reverse complement strand
GGAAGCGCGATCGACGCGAACGGCAACCGCTGGTACAAGGTCTCCCACGGCGGGAGCACCGCCTGGGTCTACGGAAAATACGTGAAGCTCGGAAGCTCGTCGTCCGGCGGTGGAAGCTCCTCCGGCGGCGGAAGCTCGACCGGCGCCGGAAAGACCATCGTCGCCACGGGCTCGGTCAACCTGCGCAAGGGCCCCGGCCTCAAGTACGGCGTGGTCGGAACCGCCGAAAAGGGCAGGACCTTCTCCGGCAAGGGGAGCTCCGTCGACAGCCGCGGCGTGCGCTGGTACAGGGTCTCCTACAACGGCGGCACGGCCTGGATTTCGTCGAAATACTCGAAGATCGGCTCCTCCGGAAGCTCCGGCGGCTCGACGGCGGGCCCGGAGACCTCCGAGAACGAGGGCAAGACCGTCGTCACGACCGCCTCGGTCAACCTGCGCAAGGGGCCGAGCCTGAACTCCGCGAAGGTCAGCTCCGCCAAGAAGGGAAAGACCTTCACCTGCAAGGGAACCAGCACCGACAGCCGCGGCGTCAAGTGGTACAAGGTCTCGTACTCGGGCGGCACGGCGTGGATTTCCTCCAAATACTCAAAGCTTCAATAAAAAACGCCCCGGCTGAGGGGTCGGAACGCCTTCATTTTCCATCCGCAGGCGACGGCATGTACGCGCGCAGCGTGGCGACTTTGTCGCCACGCTGCGCCACTTTCCGCTTGCCGCGGAAAGTGGCCGTTTGCTGATCGTCCGAAGCGCCCCGGCGCTTCGCTTTTTTTATTCGATAAACCTCGCGATCCGCTCCATCGGCTTCCTCTTTTTCGGCTTCACCCGCCCGTCCGCCGCGTAGCCGACGCAGATCACGAGCCGCGGTCGGCCGTGCCCCAATCCGAGCGCGTCCTCGAGCCCCTTCCGGTCGAACCAGCCGAGCATGCAGGTCGAAAGCCCGACCTCCGTCGCCGCGAGCAAGAGCTGCATCACGGAGAGCCCGAGGTCGATCTGCGTATATTGCTGATCCTTGACCGCGCCGCCCAGGCGCGAGAGCAAGTTCGGGCCCAGCTCCTCGACGACGACGAACGCGGAGCACGACAAAACGAAGCGGTTCATGCCGCCCTGCGCCGCGCACCGGCGCACGGCCGCGACCGCCTCTTTCCCGGTGACGACCGTGTAAAACCACGACTGGCTGTTGACGGCGCTCGGCGCGAGCCGCGCGGCCTCGATCATCCGCTCGAGCTTTTCGCGCTCGACCGGGCGATCCGAATAGTCGCGGCAGCTCTCCCGCCGCGAAATCAGCTCGAAGAAATCTCCCATCTCACTGAATCTTCCCGTCAAAAATTCTGATGCCGAACCCGATGAACGACACCGGATATCGCTCCGGCCGGTAGCTGAGATTGTCCCCGGACGCGTTCGCGCCCGCGATGCGCCCCTGCTCGGCGGCCTCCGGCCACAGCCCCATGTCGACGCCCCGGAACTCGGCGCAGTTGCCGCACGCGAATACATTCCCGTCGGACGTGCGCATGAACTCGTCGACGACGACCGCGCGAGCGACGCCGAGCCCCGCGTCCTTTGCGATCGCGGCGTTCGCGCGGATGCCGCAGGACAATATCACGATCTCCGCCGGCGCGGACGTCCCGCCCGCGAGAACGACGCCCTCGGGCGTGATCCGTTCGGTCCTCGCGCCGGTCAGTATCCGGACGCCGCTGTCCTCCGCCGCCCGTCGCAATTTCCGGGAGACCTCCTCGTCGAGCTGCCGCGGCATGAGCCTTTCCTCGACCTCGATCACCGTCACTGCGAGCCCGCGCTTTTTGAGCGCCCACGCGCTCTCGAGCCCGAGCACGCCGCCGCCGATGACCGCCGCGCTCCTTGCCCCCGGGAGCATGTTCTCGATCCGCTCGACGTCCGAGAGCCTGCGGATCGTCGCGCAGTTTTTGCCGTCCGCGCCCGGAATCGGCGGCACGAAGCACTCCGCGCCCATCGCGTAGACGCACTTGTCGTAGCGAAACGTCGTCCCGTCGTCGAGCACGACGTGCCGGGAGGGGACGTCCATCGCCCGGATGCGCATGCCGGTGTAGAGCTGCACGCGGTTCGCCGGATACCACTCGGGCTTGCGCACGAACAGCGGCGCCGTTTTGTCGCACAGCCGCTTCGTGAGCATCGGGCGGTTGTAGGGCGCCGTCGGCTCGTCGGTCAAAATCGCGATGTTCCCGGTGTTGTCGCGCGCGCGGATCGCCTCCGCCGCCGACACCGCCGCGACGCCGCCGCCGAGGATCAGATACAGGTCGCCCGTGTTGTTGCGGTAGGCGATCTTTCCGGGGTCGACTTCCTCGAAGCGCTCCGAGCCCACGCCGCACACCGGGCAGACGTCCACATCCCCGTCGAACACCGCGCCGCACGCCGTGCAGCGGAAGAACTTCCTATCCATGGACGCCTCTCCTCCCGGCCCGCGCGGCCTTGCGGAGCCCGCCGGCCGCCCATTCGGCCCTCTCCTCGTCGGTCTCGAGGACGAGCCCCGGAACCTCCCTGGGCCTCCCGTCCGCCCCGAGCGCGACCAGCACGAGGTACGCCCGGTTGACGAGCTCGCGGCAGCCGTCGAGCCGCTCGACATACGTGTCGACGCGCACCTCCATCGAGGTTCTGCCGACGTGCGTCACGCGCCCGGTCAAGACGATCGTGTCGTCGACGCGCGCCGGGTGCACGAACGACAGCTCGTCGACCGACGCGGTCGTCACGCTCGACCCCGCGTGCCTGCGCGCGACCACCCCCGCGACGACGTCGATCCACGCCATCAGCTGCCCGCCGAACAGCCGGCACATGCCGTTGCCATGCTTGGGAAAGATGATCTGCACCTGCTCGGTGTACGAATCCCCGATGCGCTTCATTGCGCGCTCCATGCGCAAGCCCCCCTTCTCGATGCACCGCGCGCCCCTTGCGGAACCGGGCGCGCGCGTTTTTTATGAAATTATCGGCGCCGAAGCGCTTTTTGAGCCGGAGCGACCTTTCGGCAGAGGCGCGCTACCTTCCCATGTACGCGCAGATGCCCTCGACCATGCCCGAAACGAGCTTGTCCTGATACGCCGGGTCGTTGAGCTTCAAATCCTCTTCCTTGTTCGACATGAAGCCCATCTCGACCAGAATCGACGGAACCTCCGACCAGTTGAGCCCGGTGTACGTGTCGCGGCGGAAGATGCCGTCCTCGTTGGCGCCGGTCGCCTCGAGCATCGCGGGCAGGAGCGCCTCGGCCGCGCGGCTGCACTCGTCTTCGCTCGCGCCGGTCTTGCGGATGTAGAGGCCGATGCCGTTCGCCTTCGCGTTCGCCGAGCCGTTGCAGTGGATGCGGAGCACGAGGTCTACGCCGAGCTCGTTCATCATGATCGCGCGCTGCTGGTTCGAGATGTCGACGTCCGCGGTCTCGCGCGTCAAAAAGACCTCGCAGCCGAGCGCCTCGAGCGCGTCGCGCAGCTTCAGCGACACGTCGAGGTTCACGACGTGCTCGGCGACGCCGGTCGCGCTCCCGGAGGTTCCGGAGGACACCTTCGCCTTCTTCTGGGAGCTGCCGGGGGCGATCGCCTCGAGCGAGCTGTTCTGCCTCGCCTGATGGCCGGGGTCGATGCCGATCTTGACGCCGGAGAGCCTGCCCGGTGGGATTGGCTCGACCGTCTCCATCGGCGGCAGCGTCGGCATGTCCTCCGGGGACGCGGGCCTCGCCGGCGCGAGCCCCTCCGGGGGCGCCGCCGCGGGCTCCGAAGCCGGTTCCGAGGGCTCCGCGGTCGCCTCGGCGGGTTCCGCGGCGGGTTCCGCGGCGGGCTCCGCGCCGCCCTGGCTCAGCGCAAAGGAAAAAAGCGACAGGAGCGCGACGGCGACCGCGAGCGTCCGACAGAATCGCCTCATGCGTCCTCCTCCTTCGGCGGCTCGAAGTCCTTCATCACCGCGCGGCAGACCCTCAGCACGCGGTCGACGTCGAACAGCCGGATCGAGCCGTAGGGCGCGTTGAGGATCAATTCGACCGTGTCCCGGTAGACGTTCAGCAGGTCGACGACCGAGACGACGCACTCGGGCCTTCCGCGCCCCTCGACGAGCAGCCGCGCCGCGCCGTCGTTGACGTCGTGCGCGAGCAGCAGGATCAGCCGCCCGATGCCGCCCGGCTGCCGGGTGTGGAACGCGCCCTCGCGCAGCCCCTGCTGGACGATCTCGTCCATCGGCGGCGACAGCTTCTCCATCGTCACGCTCCTCATGCTCTCCAGAAGCGCCGCGTCCCCGTTCAAGTAGCCGACATTGAGCACCATCGACACGAACTCCGGCGCCTCGCGCTCGAACAGGTTCAAGAGCGAAAACAGCCGGTTCAGCTTCTCAACCGCGCCCAGCGACGACGACCGGATCTCCCGGACGGCGACCGCGAAGCGCGCCTCCGCGCGGCGCACGCTGACCGCGTTCAGGACGGCCATCTTCGATTCGAAGTGGTGATAGAACCCCCCCTTCGAGAGCCCCATCGCGTCCAGTATGTCCTGCACGGAAGTCGCCTCGTAGCCGCGCTCGAAAAACAGCTTCTCCGCGGTATCCAGTATCCCGACCCTGCGCAAATCGCCTTTTTTCATCTGTGACCCCCCCTGCGAAACCATTATAGCAGAACAAACCAAAGTCTGTCAATCTCGGTTTGTCGGCGTGCCAATCCCGCAGGCTTCTGCCGAAGTCGCGTTAAATAACCTCGACAAACAGGCTTTCTTTCCCCTGAAAAACTGGAGGCGCGGCGTGAGCCGCGCCTCCGAATGTCCTCCGTGCCTTACGCGGCGTCGTAGCCGTTCGGGAAGGGGTAGTACTGGGTGATGTTCTCGTGGTCGCCCATGTACAGCGGGATGTTGACCGTGCGGTCGAAGATGGTCTCGCCTTCCGGCATGCCGTTGGCGAGGTAGTCGATGTAGCTCTCGAGCGTGATGCGGGCGATCGCGGCCGGGTCGACGATCAGGCCGGCCTTGTAGATCGGGTGGTCGCGGTACAGCGCGCAGAAGGGCTCGTCGCCGTAGGCGCCCATGCAGAACACGTACTTGTCCAGGCCGCGCGCCTCGATGGCGGACACGGCGCCCCACGCGCCGTTGTCGACGACGGAGACGACGATGTCGAACTCATCGGTGTAGTTCATGATGGCGTTCGCGCCGGTCTCGCGGTTGCCCGCGCAGTCGGCCTTGTAGACGACCTCGATGCCGCTGCCCACGATCGTGTCCTCAAACGCGACCTCGCGCTCGAGGCAGTGCTCGGAGGCGTAGTTGCCGATCATGATGGCCTTGGCCTTGCCGCCCATGTTCTTCTCGACCCAGTCGATGACGTAGTTGGCGGTGATGACGCCCGTCTCGTACTGATCCCAGCCGGTGTGGGTGATGATGCCCTCGTAGCTGGGCGCGGAGTCGTAGGTGAACACCGGGATGCCGGCCTCGCCCGCCTTGATGAAGGCCTCGGTGCAGCCGTCGAAGGTCGCCGGGTCGGCGAAGATGACGTCCACCTTGTCGGCGATGTAGGTCTCGATCTGACGGGTCTGAATCTCGGGGTTGATTTCGCCGTCGTCGACGACGATGTCCGCGCCCAGCGCCTTCGCCTGCTTTTCGAACTCCTCCGCCAGCAGGAAGCACCACACGTCGCCCTTGTAGACGATGGTGTTGCCGATCCGCTTGCCGGTGAGCGGGAGATCCTCCGCGCCGGCGACCGAGATCACCGAGAGCGCGAGAAGCATAGCCAGTACCAGAGCAGCAAGTTTCTTCATAGTTCCTTCCTCCTCGATGTTTTATTCAACGGGGCGTCCCCGTTTGAATCCTGTCGCGCGTCAGACGCACAGCGCCATGATGCGCTCCTGGCTCGCCTCCCCGCGGGAGAGCTCGCCCTTTTTCCGGCCCTCGTGCATGACCATGATGCGGTCGCACATGCCGAGCAGCTCCGGCATCTCCGACGAGATCACGACGACGGTCTTGCCCTCGCGCACCATGTCGGTCATCAGCCGGTAGATCTCGGCCTTCGCGCCGACGTCGATGCCGCGGGTCGGCTCGTCCAGGATCAGTATCTCGCTGTCCTGCATCAGCCACTTCGCGACGACGACCTTCTGCTGGTTGCCGCCGGAGAGGAACTGCACCTGCGTGTCGAGCGACGGCATGATCACGCGCAGCTTCTTCGCGTACTCCATGCCGTAGCGGTTGACGAGGCGCTTGCGCACGATGCCGGCGCGGATGACCTTTTTGAGGTTCACCATGCAGATGTTCGTCTTGATGTCGAAGATCTGCACGAGACCCTGCTTCTTCCGGTCCTCGGGGATCAGCCCCAGCCCGTCGCGGATCGCGTCGTGGAAGCCGCGGTAGTTGACCTTCTTGCCCCGGACGAACACCTCGCCCGCGTCCAGTTTGTCGATGCCGAGGATCGCGCGCGCGAGCTCCGTCCGCCCCGAGTCGACGAGGCCGGAGATTCCGAAGATCTCGCCCTTCCTGACCTCGAAGCTGATGTCCTTCAGCACGCCCTTGCGCACGATGCCCTTCGCCTCGAGCACGGTCTCGCCAATCCCGATGTCCTCCTTGGGGTACTGCTGGCCGAGCTCGCGGCCGACCATCATCGCGATCAACTGGGCGCGCGTGACGGATTCCACCGGCACGGTGCCGATGTGCTTCCCGTCGCGCAGCACCGTCACCATGTCCGCGAGCTCGAAGATTTCGTCGAGCCGGTGCGAGATGTAGATGATCGTGATGCCCTCGTCGCGCAGCTTCCGAACGATGCCGAACATGATCTCGAGCTCGCGCTCGGTCAGCGTCGCCGACGGCTCGTCCATGATCAGAAGCTTCATCTCGAGGTTCACGGCCTTGCAGATTTCGACGATCTGCTGCTTCGCGACCGAGAGCGAGCTGACCGCCGCGTTGACGTCGATGTCGATGCCCAGGTCGCGGATGATCTGCCTGGCGCGGGCGCGCATCGTCTTCCAGTTGACGAGCCCGAGCTTCGTGTAGACGAGGTTTCCGACGAACATGTTCTCGGCGACGGTCAGCGGATCGGCCAATTTGATCTCCTGATGGACGACGCCGATTCCGGCGCGGTGCGACTCGTGCGGCGTGCGGAAGGCGACGTTGTCCTTGCCGTTGAACGAGAGCGCCCCGCCGTCCGCGTGGTAGATGCCCGCGAGAATCTTGATCAGCGTCGACTTTCCCGCGCCGTTTTCCCCGACCAGCGCGTGAATCGCCCCGCGCTTCACGTCAAAGCTCACGTCGTCCAGCGCTTTGACGCCGGGAAAGCTCTTCGCTATGCCCTGCAATTTCAGAATGTAATCGTTCTCCATCGTTCGCTGTCCTTTCCCGGAAATTGGGGCGGAGGGCTACACGCGCTTGCGGTTGCGCAGCACGTCCAGCGTCACGGCGATGACCAGCACGATGCCCTTGAGCACGTCCTGCATGAACGCGTCGATCTTCCACTGCGACATGCCGTTGAACAGCAGGATCAGGAAGATGATGCCGAACATCGTGCCGATCAGCCTTCCCTTGCCGCCGGTCAGGCTGATGCCGCCGATGATCGAGCCGATGACCGCGTCGAACTCGTAGCTCTGGCCGTTGGTGATCGCGACGGAGTTGAGCCGGCTCATGAGCACGATGCCGGAAAACGCCGCCAGAAAGCCCGCCATCACAAACGCCAGGAACGTGTAGCGCTTGACGTTGATGCCCGCGAAGAACGCGGCCTCCTTGTTGCCGCCGACCGCGTAGATGTTCCGGCCGAGCTTCGTCTTTGTGAACACGAACTGCGCGAAGATGTAGATGCCCACCATCAGCACCACGCACCAGGGGAGCGTCTTTCCCCAGTGCTCGGTCAGCACATATCCGCGCCCGAGCCAGCCGATCGAGGGGGGAAACGTCGCGATCGGCGTCGCGTTCGTGATGACCTTCGCAAGGCCGTAGCAGACGTTCTGCAGGCCCAGCGTCGCGATGAACGCCGGAAGCCCGACGTACGCGGTCAGAAAGCCGTTGCACGCGCCGATCAGCGTGCCGGTCGCGAGGATGATCAAGACCACCAGCGTCGGGTTGATCGGCCCCACGCCCTCGAACATCATGCCCTTCAAGAGAAGCGCCCCGAAGCAGCTCGTAAACGCGACGTTCCGGCCCAGCGACAGGTCGAAATTGCCGGTCAGCAATATGATCGCCTGCCCGAGCGCGCAGATGGCCACGGTGGAGGACTGAAGCAGTATGTTCTTCAGGTTGTCCCACGTCAGAAAGTTTTTCGTGGTGAACGTTAAAATGAGGCCCAGCAAAAGGATTCCCAGCACGGACATGAAGTCCTTGCTGAATTTAGAAAGCGCATTGATTATGGGGTTCCCCTTTGCCGCCCTGACGCTGGCCTGACTCATCTTGCGAATACCTCCCGCTTTTTGGACTCTACCCGTCATTATAACATCTGTGAAACTCCGAATCAATCAATTCGGCGGTTCATTGTTATAAAACCGTAAAAACTTAACACTTCCCGATCGTCGGCGCGCGGTACCGTACCTCCGCCCGCCGACACGCAAAACCTTCGGTTTTGCTGATCTCTCCCGCTCAGTACCCGACCTTCTCCCAGCTCGCGAACGGCGCGGCGACCTCGTCGGAGACGAGCACCTGCGTCTTCATCAGCTGCAGCATGGAGCTGGGCACCTGCGGGCACACCGGCCCGTGCAGCACCAGCCGCGAGGTCATCCGCTGCCAGGACGAGAACGTGTTGTTCGTGAGCAGCGCGTGCACCTCCATGCGCTCGCGCGACCGGAGCACGTCGACCGGCCCGATCGTCGCGGCCTTCGGCGGCACGTCCGCGATGTAGCCGGACTGCCCGAACACGCCGTGCAGCGAGTTCTGCGCGACCGTCAGCGGGTGAAGCGTGATGATGCGCGCCTCCTGCTGCAAATACTCCTCCATGCCGGAGACCCTCATGAAATCGTCCACCGGGTCGATGAACGCCATGTGGCCCGTCCAGCCGGGCGACGAGCTGCAGAAGTCCGCGCCGCCGTCGCCGGTGTCCGCGATCAGCTTCGAGTAGTAGGAGATGTTCTGATTCGTCGGATAGTGGACGTTCACAAGCGGCATCCGGAGATCCTCGTCGATCTCGGCCCAGAAGAACTTCAGCATCGAGTGCGCGAACCCCGCCTTGTACGTCTCGGGGGCGATGTTGTCCTGGTCGTCGGCCCACTCGTCCATCGCGAAGAGGTGGACGTTCCGGCAGTTGACGCGGTGGTAGTTGATGAGCCGCGCGACCGGTATGTAGGTCTCCGGCTCCGGGTTTCCCAAGATCAGCGTGCAGCGCTTATCGAGCTCGTCCGACCTGCGGATGCGCTCGAACAGCGTCGCGATCAATACCGGGTGCGGGTTCATCATCACCTTGATGTTGAAGTCCGGGTTCGGGTGCTTTTCGAGATCCTTTCCGCTGATCTTGCGCAGCTTCTCGCAGAGCTCACGGTCCTTGAACGGCACGTAATCCCCGCATCGGAATGCGAAGTCGGTCGGAGGATCGAAGAAAATCTGGCTCATTTTATAACCTCCCCTTTCAGGATGACGCCCTCGACGTTCATCCAGTTGTCCACGATCACGCAGTCGGCGTCCATGCCCCCGCGAAGCTCGCCCTTCGCCCGAAGCCCCAGCGCCTCGGCGGGGTTCAGGGACGCGTACCGGAACGCGTCGACGATCGAGCAGCCCGTGTGCACCATCATGTTCCGGCACGCGACGTCCAGCGTCAGCTTCGAGCCGGCGATCTCGCCCCCGAAGTCGAAGTTGATGTCGTCCGCGCCGTCGTAGCCCGGCGGCACCGGCCCGTCGAAGACGCACGCGTCCGAGATGAGCACGATCCGCCTCTCGCCCTTGATCTTCCGGACGAGCCTGAGCATGTAGGGCGCGACGTGTATGCCCATCCTGTCGACGATCAGCTCCGCGAAGATGTCGTCGCGGTAGTTGACCACTTCGTCGACGCACACGCCGCGGCACTCCGGGTACTTCGGCAGGTCGCCGGTCGCGTTCGTGTGGTGCGTGCCGATCCTGAGTCCCAGCGGGATCAAATGCTCGATCTGCTCCGGCGACGCCTCGCTGTGCGCGACCGTGAACGCGATGCCCGGAATCTGCGCCGCGACGTCCTCGCAGAATCCGACGACGCCCTCGCGCTCCGGCGCGACCGCCCACACGCGCGCCATGTCGCTCGCGGCCTCGACGATCTCCATATAGTCCTCGCGGCGGATCGGCCCCTTCCACGGGTTGTTCTCGCGGTCGCAGCCGAACTTCGGGTTCAGGTACGGGCCCTCCATGTACAGCCCGAGGATGTTCGGGCACGCGGCCGCGCGGATCGCCTGTATCGCGCGCAGGTACCCGGCCTTCGCCATGTTGAAGTACAGCGCCGGCAGCACGCCGGTGACGCCATGCTCGAGCACGGTCTTCGCGCAGTATTTGGGGTCCTCGTGGAAATTCTTCCCGCCCGCCGCGTGCGTGTGCATGTCGATCAGCCCCGGCCCCGCAAACCTGCCGCGCGCGTCCAGGACCTCGCAGTCATGGGGCACGGCGGCGTCTCTGCGCGCGCCGGCGCGGACGATCTTCCCGCCGTCCATCAGCACGACGCCGTCCGGGATCAGGTGATCCCGCATCACGAGAACCGCGTTGACAACCGCAAGCATGCTATCCCTCCCAGAGTCGGCGGACGAGCTCCGCCTCCGCCCCGGCGACGCCCTCGGCGACGCCCCCTTTGAAGCTCGAGCTGCGCGCCTCGTAGCCGCCCTCCTCGTACGCCTCCCGCGTCGGGAAATACCCCTCGTAGCCGTTCGAGATGCCGAGGACCATCTGCTGCGGGAACGGCGAATGCCCCTTGATGTGCTGCCCGACCTCGGTGAACGCCTCGCCGGGGATTCCCGCGAGGCACAGCCCGCCGGCCGACAGCGCGGTCATATTCAACAGGAAATCGTCCGGCGCGTCCCGAAGCGCGAGCATTCTCGTCGCCTCGGCGACCAGGGTCGTGATGCCCATGCCCGTCTCGGGGATCATATCGTCGCGCCCGGCCCTGTGCCACTCGACGTAGTTCTGCGCGAGCGGAAGCTGCTCCGGCCTCGCCTTGTTCGCGGGCGCCGGGAGCTGCATTTCCGCAAACCGCACACCCCGGTCGGAGGGAAGCGGCCGCGCCTTGGTGTAGATGCTAAGCGCCTCGCCGGCGATCTTCCGCCCCATGTGCGCGGTGTGCCCGTAGCCGCCGTTCGGGTCCCAGTCGGGCTTGAACACGTCGACGTGGTTCAGGTTCCCGGCCGCGCCGTTCAGGTACACGGCCTTCACGCCCGGAAGCGCCCCCTCGAGCGCGCGCACGACGAAGCCCGGATAGTCGGCGGAAAACAGCTCGACGCTCCCCATGCAGTCGCCGATCGTGTCCGGATGCACCTGAAAGTTGACGAGGAGTATCTCGTCCGCGCCCTCGCGCACGATCCGCGCGATCCGGAGCTCGTGGTCCGGCTCCCCGATCGGCGCGACGATGTCCGGGTTTGCGTAGCCGGGGTTCGTCCGGGTCGAGCCGTCGCGCATCCGGAAGCGCCGGATGAAGCTGATCCCCTCGACGCGCCCGTCGGCGGCGAGTATGTGCGCGCCCTGCAAATCGTCGAGCGCCGCCTGCGCCGCTTGCTCCATCAGCTTTTCGAGCCGCGCATTGTAAACGGGATCCGGCTCGAACATGCCGTCGTCCACCTCCGGCCCGGTGTGCGTGTGCGTGCACGTCACGAACACCGCCGCGCGCGGAAGCCCGACGTTCGCTCCGATCCGCCCGCGCATCCCGTCGAGCGTCGCCTGCCGTATGCCGATTATGTCGAGGCAGAGCAGCACGCACTTGTTTTCCCCGTCCGAAAACGCCGTCGCGCTCGCGAAGAGCGGATCGAGCGTCCCCTTCGCCACGCGCGGCTCGTAATAGCCGGTCAGAAAAATCCCCAGCGGCGGCGCAATCGGCAGCCGCGCGAAACCCGCCTTGAGCATCCCGCTTTCACCTCTATCCGAGATCGCCGGCGTGCGGTACCGTACCTGCGCCCGCCGGCGCGCAAAACCTCGGCTTTCCCGCTCACCCTTTGAAATAGTAACACGAATCCGGTGCAAATACAAGTGTAGATTGCACCGATAACGCAATATTTTTATGCAAACCATGCAAACAACGCATTCGGTTTTTGATTCCGCAAGGGAACGGAACCCCTTTCCGCCGCGTCCGGCCCGGTTTCCCCCGCCGGCGCCCGCAAAAAAGCCCCTTCCCGCCCGGCTGTTTTGCGATTCGGCCGCGAAACGTCCCCCTTGACCGCCGTGCAAACACCGCGCCGCTTGACTTCCGCCCCTTTGCCTGCTATGATAGCGTTGTTTCCATTTTACGCGGAGGAGGGGCGCGCATGAACTCTCCCGCATGCTGCCATATCGTGGGCGCGGGCGATTTCTTCGCCGGGGGCTTCGCGCCCGCCGGCGGCGACTTGACGATCGCGGCGGACGGCGGGCACCGCCACCTCGCGCGAATCGGCGTCCGCCCGGACGTCGTCGTCGGCGACTTCGACTCGCTCGCCGAACCGCCCGACGGCGCGGAGATCGTCAGGCTGCCGGCGGAGAAGGACGAGACCGACATGCTCGCCGCGATTCGGCTGGGCCTCGCGCGCGGCTTCCGCCTGTTTAAACTCTACGGCGGAACCGGCGGCCGGCTCGACCACACGGTCGCGAACCTGCAGCTGCTGTGCCATCTGTCGCTCCGGTCGGCGCGCGGCTATCTGGTCGACGAGAGCTGCGTATTCACCGCGATCACCGACGGCGAGCTCCGCTTCGACGCGTCCTCTTCGGGCGTTCTCTCGGTGTTCGCGCCGCTCAACGAGGCGCTGGGCGTGGCGCTCGAGGGGCTCAAGTACCCGCTCAAGGATGCAACGCTCCGCGGCGACTACCCGCTCGGCGTCAGCAACGCGTTCACCGGCCGCCCCGCGCGGGTGTCGGTCGCGTCCGGGACGCTGCTCGTCGCGTACCCGCACACGGCGGTCGAATCGCGATAAAGTTCATCGGAAAGGAACGGCTGCTGCGCATGGAACATACGGACAACAAGCGCGTCGTCACGATGCGGGACATCTCCGAGGTCACCGGTTACAGCATCAATACGGTCTCGCGCGCGCTGCGCAACAAGAGCGACATCTCGAGCCAGACGAAGACCTACATCCGCAAGACCGCGCGCTCGCTCGGCTATATCAACAACACCGTCGCCGCGTCGCTCAGGCTCGGGCACACGAGGACCGTCGCGATGCTCGTCGACGACATTTCGAACCCGTACCACGCGATGAACATCAAGATCGTCGAGGAGTACTTCGCGAAGCTCGGCTATTTCCTCTACATCATCTGCACCGGCGACGACGAGGAGGTCGAGCTCAGGGCGATCGAGCGCGCGTACAGCCAGCGCGTGGCGGGCATCATCCTTTCGCCCGCGCAGCACTCGCACGAGCCGATCGAGCTCCTGCAGCGCTTCGGAACGCCGTTTGTGCTGCTCGGCCGCCGCCACGACGAGGCCGACTGCGCGATGTGGGACGACGAAAAGGGCGGCTACCTGGCGACCAAGCACCTGCTCGAGCTCGGCCACCGCGACATTCTGATGCTCAATACCTCGTCGACGGTCTCCAACCGCTTCGGCCGGCTCGACGGCTATCGGAAGGCGCTGAAGGAGTTCGGCGTGCCCGTCCGCGAGGAGCTGATCCGCAGCATCCGGATGATCGGCAACGGCAGCGAGCAGGTCGCCGACGAGATGGTTGCCGGAAGCCTCAAATGCACCGCCGTGTTCGCGTTCAGCGACCTGATGGGCTTCAACCTCTGGACGAACCTCAGGCGCCGCGGAAAGCGCGTGCCGGAGGACTGCTCCATCGTCGGGTTCGACGGCATCTGCAGGCGCGCGAACCTGCCGTTTTCGATGAGCTCGATCATCTGCCGCGAGGACCAGCCCGAGGCCGCCTACGTCGCCGCCGAGCGGCTGTTCAGCAAGATCGGCGCGGAACCGACCCCCTCCGAGCCGATGCGCTCCGTCGCCGACGTCGAATTCTGGGACGGCGGGACGACCGCGCCGCCCAAATAGACAAAAAAAGACGGCCGCTGTGAACGGCCGTCTTTTTTGTCTGTCTTAGGGCAATACCGCATAAAGAGGGCGCGCGCCGGCGAGATGAATTTTCGTCAGATCGGGTTTGCAAAAGCCGC
>JAAYZL010000027.1 GCA_012514855.1 Clostridiales bacterium | reverse complement strand
GCGATCGTCGAGCAGCACCAGCAGCCCGACGGAAGCGTGCTCATCCCGGAGGCGCTGCGCGCGTTCGTCGGGACGGACAGAATCTCCCCCAGGCGATAAGCCCCTTCCGGAAACCGGCCGGAGCCTGCGGTCCGCTCCGGCCGGTTTTCGGAACATTTTTTGATCCCGCCCCGTTACAAGTTTACATTTGTGCGGTATAATAGGGGTCAATACAAACGAAGGGGCTGTACCCATGCGATATGAGAAATCCTGCGGGGCCGTCGTGTTCCGGCAGATCGGGGAGGCGTGGCATGTGCTGCTGATCCGGCACGAGCGCGGCCACCACATCTCCTTCCCGAAGGGACATGTCGAGCCGGGGGAAAGAGAGCGGCAGACGGCGGAGCGCGAGGTGCTCGAGGAGACCGGCATCCGGGTCAGCGTGGACATGCGCTTCCGCGCGGAGAACCGCTATATGGCGAGGCCGGACGTCGAAAAGCTCGTCGTGTTCTTCGTCGGCATCGCGGGCGAGCAGGAGCCGGTCGCGCAGCAGGGCGAGGTCGCGGTCGCCGAGTGGGTCGAGGTCGACGAGGCCTTCCAGCGGCTGACCTACGAGCACGACCGCAGGATTCTGCGCCGCGCGCTCCGATATGTCCGCAGGGGAATCGCCAAATAAATCTACTTCCGCGACCGGTCGCGAACGAGCGCCTCGAGGCTCCGGTCCCACTTCTGTTCCCCGCTCTTCGTGAACAGGCAGCCGGGCACCTCGCCCATCTTGCCGTGGTAGGCGATGCACTCGCAGCACTTTCCGTGCCGGGAGCATCCGGGATACGTGCAGGCGCAGGGCCTTTTGTTCGAACAATCGCTCATCATGCGCACTCCTTCGCGTTTCTCTGGAAAGAATATAGCACATATATCTCCGGCAGGCAAGGAGGAAGGGGCCATGGACAACCGCGACGAACTGATCCGGCAGCAGCTCGAGACGATCGGCACGCTCGTCAACAACAACCTGTTGAGGATCGGCGACGACTTCTGGGGCGCGCCCCGGAAAAAACCGGAGCCGCAGGCGGTTCCCGAAGCGCAGGAGCAGCCGACGGAGAAGATCGGGGACATCGAGGCGGAGCTCGACGCGCTGGTCGGCCTCGAGGGCGTCAAAAGGGAGGTTCACAACTTAATCAACCTCGCGACGGTGTACGCCCTGCGCAGGCAGCACGATCTTCCCAACGTCGAGATGAGCCTGCACATGGTGTTCTCCGGCAACCCCGGCACCGGAAAGACGACGATCGGTCGGCTCATGGCGCGCGTGTACCGGTCGCTCGGCATCCTCTCGAAGGGGCACCTCGTCGAGGTCGACCGCTCCGGGCTCGTCGCCGGCTACATCGGCCAGACCGCCGTCAAGACCGCGGAGGCCGTCAAAAAGGCGCTCGGCGGCGTGCTGTTCATCGACGAGGCGTACGCGCTGACCGGCAAGTCGGAAAACGACTACGGGGGCGAGGCGATCGAGACGCTGCTCAAGCTCATGGAGGACAACCGGGACGACCTGGTCGTCATCGTCGCAGGGTACGACGGGTTGATGCAGGCGTTCGTCGAGTCGAACCCCGGCCTCTCGTCGCGCTTCAACCGCTACCTGCACTTCGACGACTACACGGTCGACGAGATGCTGCAGATCTTCGAGTTGCAATTGAAAAAGGGGCAGTTCGCGCTGACCGGCGCGGCGCGCGCGGCCGTTCGCGACTATATCGAGGCTTCGAACACCTCGTCGATCTCGTTCGGAAACGCGCGCGGCGTGCGCAACATCTTCGAGCGCGTGCTCGTCCAGCAGGCGAACCGCCTCGCGTGCGCGGAGAGCGTCAGCCGCGAGATGCTGCTGGAAATCTCGGAGGAGGACGTGCTCGCTGCCCGCCGGGAGGATACAAAACTGCCAAAACCGTCCGTGCCGCGAAAACACCTGTCCGCTACGCGCGAATTTAAAGGAACATTTTGTCGAAATCCGCTTGCTTTGTTCGCCCCTCGACAGTATAATCTTGAGAACGACCCAAAAAAGGAGGCAGTTTATGCAACGCGTATACAATTTTTCTGCGGGTCCGGCGGTCATGCCGGAGGAAGCGCTTGCGACCGCCGCGCGGGAAATGCCCAACTACGGCGACGCGGGGATGTCCGTCATGGAGATGAGCCACCGCTCGAAGGCCTATCAGGACATCTTCGACGGCACGGAGGCGCTGGTGCGGGAGCTTATGCACATCCCCCAGAGCTACGCGGTGCTGTTCATACAGGGCGGCGCGACCGGCCAGTTCGCGGGCGTCCCGATGAACTTGATGACGGGCTCCGGCAGGGCCGACTACGTCGACAGCGGCGTGTTCGCGCACGGGGCGATGGTCGAGGCGAGGAAGTACGGCATCGCGAACTGCGTCGCCTCCTCCCGGGACGAGGGATATGTGCGCATCCCCCCGCTCAAAGCGTCGAAGTTCGACCCGAACGCCGACTACTTTTACATCACGACGAACAACACGATCTACGGCACGAAGTACCCGGAACTCCCGGAGACCGGGAATGTGCCGCTCGTCGCGGACATGTCGTCGAACATATTGTCCGAGCCGTACGACGTCGAGAAGTTCGGGCTGATTTTCGCCGGCGCGCAGAAGAACATCGGCCCGGCGGGCTTCGCGCTCGTGATCGTGCGGCGCGACCTGACCGGCCGCGCGATGCGGATCACGCCGAACATCTTCGACTACAAGGTGATGGACGAGGCGGGCAGCATGCTGAACACCCCGCCGACCTACGCGGTCTACATGGCGGGGCTTTGCCTGAAGTGGCTGAAGTCCGTCGGCGGCGTCGAGGGCATCGCCGAAATCAACCGGATGAAGGCGAATCTGCTGTACGACTACCTCGACGAGAGCGCGCTGTTCAAGCCCGTCGCCGACCGCGCGTGCCGCTCGATCATGAACGTCACCTTCCGCACCGGCGACGAGGCGACCGACGCGGAATTCATCAAGGGCGCGGCGAAGGCGGGTCTCACGAACCTGAAGGGCCACCGCTCCGCAGGCGGCATGCGCGCGAGCATCTACAACGCGATGCCGGTCGAGGGCGTGCGCGCGCTCGTCGAATTCATGAAGAACTTTGAAATGGGGCGCAAGTGATGTACGCAGTCAAGACGCTGAACGCCATATCCCCGGTATACGAATCGGTGCTCGACATGAGCGGCTACGCCTTCGACGCGTACGCGGAGAACCCGGACGCGATCATCGTGCGCAGCGCGAACATGCACGAGATGGACATCCCCGAGAGCGTCCACTGCGTGGCGCGCGCCGGCGCCGGGGTCAACAACATCCCGGTCGACAGGCTCGCCGAGCGCGGCGTCGTCGTGTTCAACTCGCCCGGCGCGAACGCGAACGCGGTCAAGGAGATGGCGCTGACCGGTATGCTGCTCGCCTCCCGGCGCGTCGTCGAGGCCGTCGAGTGGTGCAGGACGCTCTCCGGCAAGGGCGACGAGGTCGACAAGCTCGTCGAAAAGGGCAAGGGCCAGTTCGTCGGCCCGGAATTGATGGGAAAGACGCTGGGCGTAATCGGCCTCGGCGAGATCGGCGTGCTCGTCGCGAACACCGGCGTCGCGCTCGGCATGAAGGTGCTGGGCTACGACCCCTACATCTCGGTCGACCACGCGTGGCGGCTGTCGCGCTCGGTCTCGCACAGCCTCGACATCGACGAGGTGCTCAAAAACAGCGACTACATCTCGCTGCACGTGCCGCTGATGGACATGACGCGCAACATGATCGACGCGGCGGCGCTTTCGAAGATGAAGCCGACGGCGGCGCTTCTGAACTTCTCGCGCGGCGGACTCGTCTCGACGCAGGCGGTCAAGGGCGCGCTCTCGACCGGGCTCCTGCGCGCGTACGTGACCGACTTCCCGTCGGACGAATTGATCGGCGCGACCGGCGTCATCTGCATACCGCACCTTGGCGCCTCGACGCCGGAGAGCGAGGACAACTGCGTGCGCATGGTCGCAAAGCAGATGGACGAATACCTGCGCTACGGCTCGATCGTGAACTCCGTCAACTACCCGGACTGCCCGCTCTCCCGCCCGGCCGGGCCGCGGCTGACGCTGCTGCACAAAAACGTGCCGAACGTCATCGGCTCGGTCACGCATCTGATCTCGGACGAGGGGCTCAACATCGACAACATGATCAACCGCTCGCGCGGCGCGTACGCCTACACGGTGCTCGAGTTCGATAGCACGCCCAGCGACGCCCTCGTCGAGAAGATGCGCTCGCTCGATACGACCTACCGCGTCCGGCTGATATTGCCGTAAAACACTTCACGGGAGTCCCCCGCTCGCGGGGGATTTCTCATTGATGGAGGGACACATATGAAAAACACCGACATCGCGCTTTCGACCGCTGAAATCCTCTTGCCGAAACAGGGCCTGAGCCTCGAAAAATGGGCGGTCGTCGCCTGCGACCAGTTCACCGCGGAGCCTTCATACTGGGCCGAGGCCGAGATGACCGCGAAGGGCGTCCCCTCGGCGCTCTGGATCACGCTGCCCGAAATCTACCTGAACGAGCGTTCCGCGCGCGTGCCGGGCATACACGCTTCGATGCGCGAATACCTGGGCTCCGCGCTTGCTGCCGAGGTTCCCGAGGGCTTCGTGCTCGTCGAGCGCGGGACGTCCGCCGGGCTCCGCCAGGGATTGCTCGCCTG
Source organism: Clostridiales bacterium (assembly GCA_012514855.1). Next base: position 2,151 of record JAAYZL010000027.1, on the reverse strand, counting down.
CGTAGACCTCGAGAAATACGACTTTTCGAAGGGCTCCGAGAGCCTGATCCGCGCGACCGAGGGGACCGTGCCCGAGCGCGTGCCGCCGCGCGCGGAGATCCGCTCGGAGGCGCCGCTCGAGTGCCCGCACGTGATGATGCTGATCGACGACCCGGAGTGCTCGGTCATCGAGCCGGCGCTCTCCGACCCCGGGCGCCTTCTCTACGACTTCGACTTGATGCTCGGCGGCGGGCACATCCGCGGCTGGGCGCTCGAGGACGGCCGAGCGCGGCGCGTGTTCGACGCGGTTGCGCGGCTCGCGGAGCGCGCCGGCGGGCTGCTGTTCGCCGTCGGCGACGGAAACCACTCGCTCGCGGCCGCGAAGCAGTGCTGGGCAAGCCTCCGCGAAACCCTCTCCTCCGCCGAGCTCGAGTCGCACCCGGCGCGCTGGGCGCTCGTCGAGCTCGTGAACCTGCACTGTCCCGCGCTCGTGTTCGAGCCGATCCACCGCGCGCTGTTCAACGCCGACCCGGAGGCCGTGCTCGCCGAGTGGCGCGCGTCCGGCGCGTTCCGGGACGGGGGCGAGGATGTCCGAATCGCGTTCGGGGATCGTGTGCTCGGCTTCTCGTGCGACGGCCACCCGATCCGCCCGCTGCAGGACTTCCTCGACGGGTTCCTCAAGCGCCGCCCGGAGGCGGAGATCGACTACATCCACGGCGACGAATCGCTGCTTTCGCTCGCCTGCAGGGAGAACACCGTCGGCTTCATGCCGCGCGCGTTCGACAAGGCGGAGCTGTTCCCCTACATCCGCAAATACGGCGTGCTGCCCCGAAAGACCTTCTCGATGGGCCACGCGAGGGACAAGCGGTACTATCTGGAGGCGAGAAGGATCGTCTCGTAAGTCCATAAAACCAGGCCTCCGCTCGCGCGGAGGCCTTTTCCGTATGTCTTCACTTGTCCTTGCGCTTCAAAAAGCTCGGCGTGTCCGGGATGAAGCCGCGGCGGGTGCGGTTGTCGTCGTGCTCGCCGTCCTGGTAGACGCGCGGGCGCGGCTTCGGCGGCGGCGGCTGGGGCGCCCGGCGATCCCTCGGGTCCTCGCGGCGCGAAGGCGTCCGGTCGCGCGGCGGCTGCGGCCTGCGCTCGAAGATCGGGGAAACCGGCGCGTCCTCTTCGTCGTGGAGCTCCACGATGCGCTCGCGGCGGACGGGCGCCTCCTCGACGGGCGCCGCCTCTCGCTCGGCCTTCGCCGGGAACGGGTTGCGCTCGAAGCCCGTCGCGATGACGGTGATGCGCACCTCGTCGTCGAGCTCCTCGTCGATGCCCGCGCCGAAGATGATGTTGGCCTCGGGGTCGGCCGCCTGCGTGATCAGCTGCGCCGCCTCGTTGATGTCGATGATCGAGGTGTCGGGGCCGCCGGTGATGTTGATCAAGACCGCGCGCGCGCCGTTGATCGACGTCTCGAGCATCGGGCTTGCGACCGCCTGCTTCGCCGCGTCGACCATGCGGTTCTCGCCCCTGCCGATGCCGATGCCCATGTGCGCGAGCCCGCGCGCCTCCATGACGGTGCGCACGTCCGCAAAGTCGAGGTTGATCAGGTTCGGCACGGCGATCAGGTCGGAGATGCCCTGGATGCCCTGTCGGAGCGTATCGTCGGCGATGCGGAACGCCTCGGTCATCGTCGTCCCCTTCGTGACGACGGACAGGAGCCTGTCGTTCGGGACGACGACCAGCGTGTCGACGTTCGCCTTCAGCCTCTCGATGCCGGCCTCCGCGTTCTTCATGCGCTGCCTGCCCTCGAACAGGAACGGCTTCGAGACGACGCCGATCGTGAGGATTCCCATGTCGCGCGCGAGCTGCGCGATCACGGGCGCCGCGCCGGTCCCGGTGCCGCCGCCCATGCCGCAGGTCACGAACACGAGGTCGGAGCCCTTGACGATGTTGCCGATCTCCTCCTTGCTCTCCTCGGCGGCATGCTTGCCGACGTCGGGGTTCGCGCCGGCGCCCAAGCCCTTGGTCAGCTTTTCGCCGATCTGGATCCTTGTGGACGCCTTGCTCATCGACAGCGCCTGCTTATCGGTATTGATCGCGATGAAATCAACGCCCTGCAGGCCGGAATCCACCATGCGGTTGACCGCGTTCGTTCCGGCACCGCCCACGCCGATGACCTTGATT
>JAAYZL010000225.1 GCA_012514855.1 Clostridiales bacterium | reverse complement strand
GGGAGCGGCGCCGTTCAGCCGGATGTCCCGGTTGAGCCCGCGCGAGCAGTCCGTGGCCGCGCAGACGGGGCTGAACCCCAGGCGAAGCCGGAGCCTGCAGGAGATCATCGACGACAAGTGGCGGCGCTCGCGGATCGACCAGCTCGGCCACCCGGTTCCGACCTCGGCGATGGCGACGCCGGTCGAGAGCCCGGTCGAGCGCGCGGTTTCGGCGCTCAAGCTCGCCTGGCGCATGGAGGAGGCGCGCGCGCCGCTTGTGGAAGCGCTTTCATCCCTCGACGACTTTGGGGGCATACTCCGCCGGAGCTCGCTCGCGGGCGCGGACGAGGGCTGCGCCCGGCAGTTGAACGAGCTCGAGGCGCAGAGGCTCCGGCTGCTGAACGAGCTGACCGCGCTCGACGAGCGCCGCGAGGAAGTGCGCGCGCAGCTTCTCGACGAGATCAAGCGCGAGCACGCGCGGGAGCTGGCCGAGGGCGAGCGGAAGCTCAACAGGGTCGTCGCCGAGATCGACGAATTCGAAGAGCGCGCGATCGGCGCGCGCGCGGCCGCGACCGAGGCCGAGGAGCTGTTTTCCGAGGTCGAGCGCCGGCTGTTCGCGCGCGCCCTCGAGAGCCGCGCCGTCAAATTCCTGCGCGCGCACCCCGGCGGCCGGCCGCGGTCGAGTCCGCAATTGAGCGAGCCGACCTACGGGGAGCTGCTCTCCGACGTGCGCACGTATTTCGACGCGTCCGGCATGCCGCTCACGCACGATCAGGCGGTCAATCTGCTGGCCTGCTTCGCGCTTTCGCCGGTCACGGTTCTTTTCGGCGCGCCGTTCGCGGCGAAGGGCGAGGTGGCGCACGTGCTCGCGGGCGCGCTGGGGCTCAAGGCGTGCGGGCGCTTCCACGCGGTCCCGCTGGCCGAGGGGCTGCCGGACGCGGACGACCGGCTCGAGGCGCTGATGGCCGACGCGGGCGCGCTCGCGCCGGGGTTGCTGCTGCTCGATCAGGCGAACGCGCCGTTTCACGAGCTGCGCGCGCAGGCGGTATTGTCCCGGCTCGAGGCCGAGTTCGCCGGCGAGGGCCCGCTGCGCGCGTTCGCGGTCGTCGAGGACGCGCTGAACCCGCTGCCGGCGGCTTTGGTCGACCGCGCGTTTTTGCTGCGCGTGCCGCCCGAGAGCGCGGACGGCCCGTGGGCGCCGCAGGGCTGCGTCGCGCGCGAGCCGGAGCGCGCCGCCTCGCGCGAGGCGATTTCGAGGATCTTCCACCCGCGGCCGGAGTCGATCTCGGAGGAGGTCGCGGGCCGCATGGCCGAGCTCCGGCGCGCGCTCTCGGAGTACGGCGTGCTGCTGTCGCGCCGGACGCTCGACGCGACGTGGGCCTTCTGCGCGGCCGTCACGCCGATGTTCTGCGAGCACACGCCGATGCAGGCGCTCGACCTGGCGCTTTCGCAGCGGGCGCTGCCGCCGATACTCTCCCGCGCGCCGCTCGAGGCGCTCCGGGCGCTGCCGGACATGCTGAAGGGGCTCGACGCGTGCCGGCGGCTCCTGGAGCTTCCGATGCCGCTGGAGCTCTGAACCCATCGGGCCATTTAACTTCAAAAGCACTGCAATCCGCCCCTCTTTCTGGTATAATTTCGCAAGAAACATCAGAAAGAGGGCGTTCCCATGAAAAAAGCCGTGATGTACGGCGGCGGCAACATCGGCCGCGGCTTCATCGGCAAGGTGTTTTCCGACTCGGGCTACGAGGTGTGCTTCCTGGACATCGCGGAGCCGCTGATCGAAGAGATGAACCGCCGCGGCTCGTACACGGTGCGCGTCGTGTCCAACGCGGAGGCGGTCGACGCGGCGGTTCGAAACGTCCGCGCCGTCCACGCGTCGACCGAACAGGCGCTTTCCGAGATCGCCGGGTGCGACGTCATGGCGACCGCGGTCGGCGTGAACATTTTGCCGAAGATCGCGCCCGTGATCGCGAAGGGCGCCGCCAGGCGCATGCGCGAAAGCGGCCGGCCGCTGGACGTCCTGCTCTGCGAGAACCAGCTCGAGGCGGACAAGCTGATGCGCGGATGGATCAACGCGTGCCTGACGGACGCGGAGCGCGTGTGGGCGGACGAGAACCTCGGGCTCGTCGAGGCGTCGATCGGGCGCATGGTTCCGCCGCTGACTTTGGAGGAGCGGGCAAAGGACGGCCTCTTGATCTGCGTCGAGCCGTACGCCGAGCTGCCGGTCGACTCGGCGGCGTTCAGGGGCGAGATTCCCGCGCTTGTCGGGCTCGTTCCGTATTCTCCGTTCGGGTTCTACATCAAGCGGAAGCTGTTCGTGCACAACATGGGGCACGCGATGGTCGCGTACTTCGGGCATCTCGCGGGGATGGAGTACATCTGGCAGGCGGTCGCCGACCCGGCCGTGCTCGAAAGGGCGCGCGCGGCGATGGCGGCGAGCGGCGAGGCGCTGATCCGGGAGTACGGCGAACAAATGCGCGAAAACGTCGAGGCGAACATCGACGACCTGCTCCTCCGGTTCGGAAACCTCGCGCTCCGGGACACCGTCAGCCGCGTCGGGGCCGACCCGGTGCGCAAGCTCCGGCGCAACGACCGACTCGTCGGCGCCGCGCTCTACTGCCTCGAACAGGGCGTCGACCCCGCGCCGATCGTCGGGGGCATACTGGCCGCGCTCCGGTTCGACCGCGCGGACGACCCGGCGGCGCGGGAGTTGCAAAAGGCGCTCCGGGAGGACGGCGTCGACCACGTACTCGAGCACTATCTGGGGCTTCGGCCGGACGAGCCGCTCTGGGGCCTGATCCGGTCGAAGGTTTGACGGGAGGGGACGCGCTTGCCCAGCATGGACGATATCGCGCGCGAGGCGGGCGTCAGCGCGTCCACGGTTTCGCGCGCGCTGGGCGGAAACCCCTCGATCAGCGAGCGCACGCGACGGAAGGTGCTCGCGTCCGCCGAAAAGCTCGGCTACCGGAAGCGGCCCTACGGCACGGGCGTCCCGGAGCCGCGGGACGTCGCGGGCGTCGTCATCCCGGACATGACGTCGGACTACTACGCCCGGCTCGCGCACGCGATCAACGAGCGCTTCCGGCAGAAAAACTTCTCCGTGATGCTGTCGATCACGAACTTCGACCAGAACGAGACGATCCGCGCGGTCGAGCAGATGGCCGCGAGCCGCGTGCGCTGCCTGCTGATCGTGATGGACGACGCCGAGGACATCTCCGGCAAGCTGATCGCGGCCGTGCGGCAATCGATGCTGCCGGTGATGTTCATCACGTCGCGCTACATCGCGACGCTCGACGCCGACTGCCTGTTCGTCGACGAGGGCCGCGGAAACACCATGGCGGTCGAGCACCTGCTGCACCGCGGCTACAGGAGGATCGGCTTCCTCGGCGAACTGAACACCGCGAACCGCCGCAGCTTCTTCCTCGCCACGATGAAGAGCTTCGACATGCCCGTGAACCCCGATTTCGTCCGGACGGGCGCGGAGCGCGGCGAGCTCGGCGGGTACCTCAGGATGCGGGAAATCCTGCAGCTTCCCGATCTGCCCGACGCCGTGTACGCGAGCTACGACCAGATGGCGATCGGCGCGATCCACGCGATCCAGGAGTCGGGGCTGCGCGTGCCGGGCGACATCGCGGTGATCGGCTTCGACGACATCTCGATCGCGCGCTACATCTCCGGGGGGCTGACGACCATCGGAACCCCCTACGACGACATGGCGGCGATCTCGGTGCGCATCCTCACGCACCGCGTCCTTAACCCCTACGGGCAGCCGCAGCAGGTCGCGATCAAGCCCATGCTGATCGTCCGCGCGACGACCTGATCCCTTTCCCTCTGCTTTCCGAAAAAACCGAAAATGTTGCACAATCTTGCATCAAGAAACGCCGCTTTTTCGTGCAGGATTGTATTGATCTTGCACGGCGTCTGTGTTATAGTTTCGGTGTGGTTAAATTTTTGGCCAACATAGATTGAAGCAGGGAGGGAACATCATGAAGAAATTACTCGCTCTGGTTCTCCTGGTGATCATCGCTATGGCCGGCACGGCCGGCGCCGCCGGTCTGGACTTCGGCGTCGTACTCCCCACGCGCGAGGAAACCCGCTGGCTCGGCGACGAGGCGGATTTCCTGGCGGCGATCGGGGAGCACGGCTACAGCGCGCAGATTCTGTTCTCCCAGAAGGACCCCGCGACCGAGAAGGCGAACGTCGAGACGCTGATCAGCAAGGGCGCGAAGGCGATCGTGCTGTGCGCGTTTGACGCCGCCGCGGCCGCCGCCGCGGTCGGGATCGCGCACGAGGAGGGCATCCCGGTCATCGCCTACGACCGCATCATCACCGGAACCGACAAGCTGGCCTACTATACGACGTTCGACAGCGCCGCCGTCGGCCGCGCGCAGGGCGAGTTCCTGCTGAGCAAGCTCGAGCCCGGCGCGAAGGGCGTCAACCTCTACCTGTATTCGGGCGCCTTGACCGACAACAACTCGTTTTTGTACTTCGAGAGCGCGTGGCAGGTGCTGCAGCCGCTGATCGCGGACGGAACCTTCGTCATCCGGAACTGCGAAAAGGCCGTCGAGTACAGGGACAAGTACGACCTCTCGCGCGACGAGCTGGTCGAGATCATGTCCGTCATCGACACCGAGTGGACGATGTCGGTGTGCAAGACGCTCGCCGAGGCGCACCTGACCGCCGCCGGCCCGGACGCGAAGGGCGAGGTGTTCGTGCTCGGCCCCGCGGACGACGACTGCGCGCGCGCGCTGTCCGACGTGTTCCACGCCGACGGCGAGGTGACGGGCGTCTGGATCACCGGCTGCGACGGCATCGAGGCGTCCGTGCAGTACATCATCGACGGCAAGCAGTCGATGACCGTCTACAAGGACCCGAGGGACCTGGTCGACGCGACGCTCGTGATCATCGACGCGATCCTCGCGGGCGAGGTGCCGGAGACGAACGCCGTCTACAGCAACGACGTGATCGACGTGCCGTCGATGCAGTGCCCGGTCGTCACCGTGACGACGGACAACATCGCCGAAATCTTCTTCGAGGGCGGCGTGTACGACGGCTCGAAGTTCGTCAACTGGCAATAGGCAATAACGGAAAACATACGGCGGAGGGGAACCCTTCGGGGTTCCCCTTCCAGCGCCGACAAACTTCGTTTTTCAGCGCGCAGGGCCGGCCTTCTGAAATTTTCACAAATTTCCGGGCGAAGGCCGCGCGGGTCGTCGGTTTCGATTGAACGGGCGGTTCTGAAACCCTTTGTCTTGTCGAGGTGATTCCATGGACGACATTATCCTTGAGATGCGCCAGATCTCGAAATCGTTCCCCGGCGTGAAGGCGCTCGACCGCGTGAACTTTCAGGTTCGGCGCTCAGAGATTCACTGCCTCGTCGGCGAAAACGGCGCGGGGAAGACGACCCTGATGAAGGTCCTGTCGGGCGTGCACCCGTTCGGGACGTACGAGGGCGACATCCTCTTAAACGGCGAAATCCAGCGCTTCCACGGCATCCGCGATTCCGAAAGCGCGAGCATCGCGATCATCAGCCAGGAACTGGCGCTGATCCCGGACCTGACGATCTACGAAAATATCTTCTTCGGGCACGAGCTGATGCGCGGGCGGCTCGTCGACTGGCACCGCACGATCCTCGAGTCCGAGAAAATCCTGAAGACCGTGCGGCTGGACGTGAACCCCACCGCGAAGGTCGGGTCCCTGCGCGTCGGCGCGCAGCAGCTCGTCGAGATCGCGAAGACGCTGTCTAAAAACGCGAAGGTCATCATACTCGACGAGCCGACCTCCTCGCTCAACGAGGAGGACAGCGACAACCTGCTCAGGCTGCTGCGCGAGCTCCGGGACGGCGGCGCGACGATCATCATGATCTCGCACCGGCTGGGCGAGGTCGTGAAGATCGCGGACACGGTGACGGTGCTGCGCGACGGCACGACCGTGTGCTCGCTCGACGCGGCGGAGAGGAGGATCACCGAGCGCGAGATCATCCGCCACATGGTCGGCCGCGAGATCGAGAACATCTACCCCCGGCGCGAGCGGCGGCCGTCCGACGAGGTGCTGTTCGAGGTCCGGAATTTCTCGGCGCGCAACCCGTCGACCGGGCGGACGGTGCTCAAGGACGTGAGCCTGAACGTGCGCCGCGGCGAGATCGTCGGCCTCGCGGGGCTGATGGGCGCGGGGCGGACGGAGCTCGCGCTCGCGCTGTTCGGGAACACGCCGGGGTATAAATTGACCTCCGGCGAGGTGTTCCTCGAGGGCGCGCCCGTCAAATTTTCGAAGCCCTCGGAGGCGATCGCGGCCGGCGTCGCGTACGCGTCCGAGGACCGCAAAAAAAACGGGCTGATCCTGATTCAGGACATCTGCTTCAACATCACCCTCGCAAACCTCCGGACGCTGCTCCGCGGGCTCGTCATCGACCGCAACGAGGAGGTCGTGCAGGCGAACCGCTACAAGGAGGACCTGCGCATCAAGGCGCCGTCGATCCAGCAGACGGTGTTGAACCTCTCCGGCGGCAACCAGCAGAAGACGTCGCTGGCGAAGTGGCTGTTCGCGCGGCCGAAGCTGCTCATTCTCGACGAGCCGACGCGCGGCATCGACGTCGGCGCGAAGTTCGAGATCTACACGATCATGAACGAGCTGGTGAAGAGCGGCATGTCGATCGTCATGATCTCCTCGGAGCTGATGGAGATTCTCGGCATGTCCGACCGCATCTACGTGATGAGCGAGGGCGCGATCACGGGCGAACTGAACGCCGCCGACGCGACCGAGGAAAACATCATGGAATTTGCGACGAACACGAAGGAGGCGGTGGCAAATGGATGACCGGCGCGCGCGCGGCGGCCTTCCGGGCGAGGTGTGGGCGCTTCTGAAGGGCAATATCCGCAACTACGCGATGTACCTGGCGCTTCTGGCGCTGTTCATCCTCTTCACGCTGCTCACGGACGGCGCGTTCATCACCGCGCGCAACCTGACGAACCTGATCAACCAGACCGGCTACGTCGCGGTCATGGCCTGCGGGATGACGCTCGTGCTGATCATCCAGCAGATCGACCTGTCGATCGGCTTCGTGGCGGGGTTTCTCGGCGCGTGCGCGGCGACGCTGCTCGCCCGCGGCGTCGCCGTGCCGTTCGTGCTGCCGCTGATACTGCTCGCGGGCATCTTGATCGGCTCGCTCGAGGGGCTGATCATCGGGCGGGTCGGCGTGCCGGCGTTCGTGACGACGCTCGCCTGCCAGTTCATCTTCCGCGGCATGCTGTCGCTCGTCACCGAGTCGACCGGCACCATACTCGTGCAGAGCGACGCGTTCAACCAGATTTCAAACGGCTTCCTGCCCGCGGTGTTCCGGCTGGGGCCGATGCACGGGCTGTCGCTCGTCGTGGGCGCCGTGTCGATCGCGCTGATCGTGCTGTCCCGGCTCCGCGCGCGGAAAGACCTCAGGAAATACCGCTTCCGCACGACCTCCGCGCCGGTGTTCTGGGCGACGCTTCTGCTGTTTTCCGCGGTCATCGGCGTGCTGAGCTACGTGCTCGCGAACTACAGGGGCGTCTCGTGGACGATCGTCGTCGTGGCCGTCGTCGCGTTCGTGTACGACTTCATGATGCGCAGGACGCGGCTCGGGCGGCACATCTACGGCATGGGCGGCAACCGCGAGGCGGCGCTGCTCTCGGGCGTCGACACGCAGCGGATTTTGCTGTTCGTGTTCGCGTCGATGGGCATGCTCGCCGGGCTCGGCGGCGTGCTGTTCACGTCCCGGCTCCAGTCCGCGACGCCGACCGCCGGCAGCGGCTTCGAGCTCGACGCGATCGCCTCGTGCTACATCGGCGGCGTGTCGACCTCCGGCGGCATCGGCAAGGTGACGAACTCCATCATCGGCGCGTTCGTCATCATGTCGCTGACGAACGGGCTGAACCTGATGGGCGTGGGCATCACCTACCAATATGTCATCAAGGGGATCATCTTCATACTCGCGGTCGCGTTCGACGTGCGCTCCCGCGCGAAAAAGGCGATATGATACCAAGGAGGAATAGGAATTCCTCCAAAGGGCCGAGGGATTTTCGATGCAGAACTAGTGCTCCATCCACCACAGAACTTGCGTCTCCGGCGGTTCTTTTTGTCCCCGGTTGTGTCGCTCTCCGCTTGACGTAGCGCTGCTACGCCTGCGCTCCGGCTCCTTGCCGGGAACAAAAATCCCTCGCCGGATTCC
>JAAYZL010000026.1 GCA_012514855.1 Clostridiales bacterium | reverse complement strand
GGATGTCGTCCGGGGCTTGCTGCATATCGATCTCTCGATCGTCGAAGTTTTTGAACATATCGCACTACTTCCTCTCGGTGAACACCTGGGTTAATACCAATCCAGAATAGTAATCCCCCGGTCCTTTGGAGGTATTAATATTCTTCCCTGATATAAAGTGGTATTCCCATTGCAGTGTATGTTCGCTTCGGTTCAAGCGTTCGCGATATAAACGGGAGGCGCCCCGCTGGGCGTATTGCGCGGGCGGGCGGCATGGTTTATAATGGACGCAGCGCGGACAAAACAGCGAGAGGCAGGGGAAGGAATATGTTTGACAGCGCAAGCTGGCAGAGGCAATCGGACATCGTAAAATCCATTCTGGAAAAGGCGCCGTCGTTCGACAGGGAAATGCGGCTCGGCGAGGCGGAGTTCGAGGCGCGGCACGGGAAGCTGATCGCGGCGCTGCAGCGGGCGGGCTTCGACTGCGGCATCGTCTACAGCGACGAGCACTACGCCGGCGACGTGCCGTATCTGGGCGGCAACACGAACATCAGCATCGAGCCGGTCGCGGGCGTGATCGGCAAAAACGGGTTTTACCTGCTGGCGGGGCTCGAGGGCGGCTATTGCGCCGAGCAGCTCGCGCCGCGCTCCGGCTGCAAGGTGCGCAAGGTCGAGATGCTCAAGCTCGCCGACGAGGACTATCCGGTGGCCGCGTGCAGGCTCGAGGACGTGCTCGAGGAGGCCTGCGGCGGCAGGCCCCGGAGCGCCGCGCTGCTGACGCCGGGCCAGGTGCTGCCGGTCAGCATCTACAAGAGCCTCGTCGAATACTTCGAGGGCGACGCGGCAAAGGTCGTCGACGCGCAGGAGATCTTTTACCGGCTCAAGTATGAGAAGTCCGACGGCGAGATGCGGATGACCGAGATCGCCGCGAAGGTCTCGGACGTGATGATCGAGGCGATGGCGAGCGTCATCCGCCCGGGCATCTACGAGACGCAGGTCGCGCAGTGGGGATACGCGGCGGCGTGGGAGCTCGGCGTCGAGCAGATGGGCTTTTCGGTCAGCGTCTGCTCGGCCGCGAACAACCGCACGCTGATCGGCAAGGCGATCAACCGCAGGATCGAGGAGGGCGACTACGTGCTGCTCGGCGCGGGGCCGAAGTGGGACGGGCTGACCGCGTGCGAGCGCGCGAGCGTCGTGTGCGTGGACAGGCCGTCGAAGCTGACCGACGACCAGAAATACTGGTTCGGGTTCACCGAGGAGGCGTACCGTGTCGGGCTCGAGGCGTACAAAAGGGTCGCGGCGGAGAACCTGCCCGCGTATCTGCAGGAGAAGGCGCTCGTCAATTACTTCCAGTCGAAGTCCGACGAGGTCTCGAAGCGGATCGGAAGGCCGGTCGACATGGCGCTGCAGAAGCCGTACACCGGCACGCACAACGGCGGCTACACCGAGTGCCAGGAGTTCTACGGCGCGATCACGATGGAGTCCCAAGAGCCGCTCGGAAAGCAGATCGTGACGATGCTCGACGTCGCGGTGCGCGGCTTCGGGCACCACTGGAACGACATCGTGATCCCCGGCATGGACTACGTGCTCGTCGAAAAGACGCTCGGGAAGTACGGAAGGGATGTCAAAGTGCTGAACGATCTGCCGATCAACATACAGCATTTTGTCGGGAGAGGATTCTGATTTAACAATGCAAAGCGGCGGCCCGCGAAAGCGGGCCGCCGCCCTTGTCCATTATTCTCCGATGTGCCTCGCGATCGCCTCAAACGTCGCGGCGGAGATGTCGTGCTCGATCTTGCACGCGTCCTCGCGCGCCTGATCCTCTTCGACGCCGATCCGCACGAGGAACTTCGTCAGCACTTTGTGGCGCTGGTAGACGCGCGCAGCGACTTCCTGGCCCTGCCCGGTCAAGCGGATGACGTTGCCCTCGTCCATCGTGATGTAGCCGTTCTCGCGCAGCTGCTTCATCGCGAAGCTGACCGACGGCTTGCTGACATTCAGCCCCGCGGCGATGTCGATCGAGCGCGCGTAGCCCTTCCGCTCCTGAAGCATCAGGATCATCTCCAGATAATCCTCCGCCGACTTGTGGATTTTCATGCCGAAGTTCCTTTCCGAGATTTCCCAAGTCCATCTTAGCACCTTCCGCGCCTTTTTTCAAGCCCGTGTAATTTTTTCGGCAGCGCTTGACAGACGCGGTTAGTCATGATAAACTACACCCGGTTAGGAGTTAAGCGTTACTAACCGCTTGTTTGGCACGGCAGTTAGCAACGACTAATTTCCGGGAAGGGAGACGAATATGATGCCGTTGGCGATGGCGAGCGCGGGCGACCGGAGCATCATCAAGAAGATCACCGGAAAGGACGAGGTGCGCCAGCACCTGGCGGAACTGGGCTTTGTCGTGGGCGAAGAGGTCGTGGTGATCAGCCGGCTCGGGCAGAATATGATATTGTCGGTCAAGGACAGCCGCATCGCGCTCGACGGCTCGATGGCTCTGCGCATCATGGTATAGGAGGGGGAGGCGTATGAGGACACTCAGGGACGTAAAGATCGGGGAGACGGCGAAGATCGTCCGGCTCAACGGCGAGGGCGCGCTCAAGCGCAGGATCATGGATATGGGGCTGACGCGCGGCACCGAGGTCTGCGTGCGCAAGGTCGCGCCGCTGGGCGACCCGATGGAGCTGACGGTGCGCGGGTACGAGCTGTCGGTGCGCAAGGGCGACGCGGAGCGGATCGAGGTCGAGTAGGGCATTGGGGAATTGCCCTTTTTTGCGCCGCGGAGTTAGATGTAACTAACATCGAGGGGGGAACGAAAATGGCGATCAAGATAGCGCTGGCGGGAAACCCGAACAGCGGGAAGACGACGATGTTCAACGACCTGACCGGCTCGAACCAATACGTGGGCAACTGGCCGGGCGTGACGGTGGAGAAGAAGGAGGGGCGGCTGAAGGGCGCGGAGGGCGTGATTGTGCAGGATCTTCCGGGCATCTACAGCCTGTCTCCGTACACGCTGGAGGAGGTCGTGGCCAGGAGCTACCTCGTCAACGAGAAGCCGGACGCGATCCTGAACATCGTGGACGCGACGAACATCGAGCGCAACCTCTACCTGACGACGCAGCTCGCGGAGCTCGGGATTCCGATGGTCGTCGCGCTCAACATGATCGACGTCACGCGCAGGAACGGCGACGAGATCGACCTGAAAAAGCTCGGGGACGCGCTCGGCTGCGAGGTCGTCGAGACGTCGGCGCTCAAGGGCGTCGGCAGCCGCGAGGTGGCGGAGAAGGCCGCCGCGCTCGCGAAGAAGGGCGCGCACCGCGAGCCGCCGCACGTGTTCGCCGGAAGCGTCGAGCACGCGCTCGCGCACATCGAGGACCTGATCACGCACCGCGACGGCCAGGAGGAGGCGCACCACCACCACGCGGACGGAAGCGTGCACGAGGGGCACATCGTCGAGCCGAACCTCTCGCGCTGGTACGCGATCAAGCTGTTCGAGCGCGACGAGAAGGTCGTTCGGGAACTCAACCTCCCAAAGGGCATCCGCGGCGCGATCGAGGAGGCGATCCGCGAATGCGAAGCCGAGATGGACGACGACGCGGAGTCGATTATCACGAACCAGCGCTACGCCTACATCGGCCGCCTCGTGTCGGCGTCGGTCAAAAAGGGCAGGCCGAAGGGCGCGCTGACGGCGTCGGACCGAATCGACCGCGTGCTGACGAACCGCGTGCTCGGGCTTCCGATCTTCG
>JAAYZL010000224.1 GCA_012514855.1 Clostridiales bacterium | reverse complement strand
GCGTCGGACGGCCGGACGCCGGACGTCTCCGAGAACTGCAAAAGCGCCTCGGTCGTATAGCCCTCCTGGAACCGGAAGCGCACCGTCAGCGGCCTCGCCATCGGCGCGATGACCGGTGCGGGCTCGCCCGCAAACTCCTCCGCAAGCGCGCCGCCGACCATCCGCACGGTCGCGAAGAACGGCTGGCTCTGGTACGTGCGCTCGGGCGAGGTCTCAAACACCGCGCCGTCGTCGACCGCGACGCCCCATTCGCGCAGCAGCGCCTCGAGGTTCGGGAGCGCCGGCTGGGTCACGTCCGCGGCGTAGAACAGCGATTTTCCGTACTCGCCGCCGCCCTCCAGGAACGCCTCGATGGAGGCGACCTGCTCCCCGGTCAGGTCGGACGTCGGCGCGGCGAGTATCGCGACGTCCGCGTCCAAATCGAATGCGCCCATCGCGAGCGGCGCCTCCCGGACGTCGAAGTTGTTCGCCTTCAGCAGTTCCTGCAATCCCTCGACCGGCTGCGCGCCGTTTCCGGTCAGCACGAGCGCCTTCATCCGGCTGTCGCTCGCGACCGACGCGATCGTCCCCGCGAGCTTCGCCTCCGCGACCGAGGTCACCTGCATCTCGTTCGCCGCCGTGTACGAGTATTCGAACAGGTCTGCGGTCTCGAGCACTTCCGCGCGGCCCTCGGACGAAATGAGCAGCCCGTTTTCCGGCAACTCCAGTTCCGGATAGCGCGCGGCGAACGTGGGGTCGCGCGCGAAGTCGACGTAGATCACCGACACGCGCCCGTACTTCGGGTATTGCTTGAGCAGCTCCGCCGCGTACTCGGTGTAGGTGGACGTCGCGTACGAATCCTCGGCCGCGAGCACGCAGATGTCGACGTCCCTGTCGAGCGAGCCGAGCAGCGCCCTCGTCTCGCCCGAGAGCGCGTAGCGGTTGTCGGCTGTCAGGTCGAGGCTCAGCGGGAACCGCGCGGACAGCCGGACCGCGACGACGTTGACCGCGACGGCGAGCAGCAGAACGAGCGCGATCTCCGCGGCGAACCACCATTTCTTGCCGCGCATCAGCCCCACCTCCTTCGCTCGAGCCGCATGACCGTCAGCGCCACAAACAGCGCGGCGACGCTCAGGAAGAACACGGCGTTCTCCAGCGCGAACACCCCGTAGGTGAACGGCTGGTAGCGCGTCGAGAAGTTGAGCCACTGAAACACCTGTTTGATAAGCGCGTTCGAGACGAGCGGCGAGAGCGCCTCGAGCAAAATCAGCAAAATGCTCACGAGGAAGCCGCCGACCGCCGCGATCAACTGGCTCTCGGTAAGCGACGATAAAAACAGGCACACGGCGATCAGCGCGCCGCCCAAGAACAACAGCCCCACGAAATTCCCCGCCACCTGCGCCCAGCCGACGTCCGCGAACCGCGAGAGCACCGCCGCGTCCAACAGCGTCGACGAAATCGCGATCGCGTACACCGTCAGCGCCGCGAGGTATTTCCCCAGCGCGACCGCGGCGCTCGAAACCGGCGCGGTCATGAGCAATTGGTCTGTCTTCGCGCGCATGTCCTCGCTCAACAGCCGCATCGTCAGGATCGGGATCAGAAACAGCACGACCGAGAACAGCACCGAGTAGAGCCTCGAAAGCGTCGGCTCGCCGCCGTACAGGTTGTAGGCGTAGAAGTACAGCCCCGTGAACAGGCACACCGCGCCGACGAACACATAGCCCAGCGGCGACTTGAAATACGAGCGGAATTCCCGCGCGAATACGGCGCTCATGTTCGCTCTCCCCCCGCGTCGCCGTCGATGACGCGCAAAAACACTTCTTCCAGCGAGCATTCGCTTCCGTAGGTGTACAGAAGCGGCAGTCCCGCGGCCGCGAGCGCCTCGAACACGTCGACCCGCAGGTCGCGCCCTTCCGCGCCCTCGCAGGCGAAGTCCGTTGTGCCGAGCTCGCGCGCGCCGAGGCTCTCGAGCCGCAGGAGGCCCGGAATCCGCCGAAGCGCGGTCAAGACCTCGTCCTCCGCGCCCCTCGCCCTTGCGGTCACGCGGGACTTCCCGTGAACCTTTTCGGCGAGGCCCTCGCCGGTGTCGTCCGCGACGAGCCTGCCGCGGTGCAGCACGAGAATGCGCGAGCAGACCGCCTGCACCTCGGTCAGAATGTGCGAGGAGAGGATCACCGTCGTGTCGCGCGCGACCTCGCGGATCAGCTGGCGGATCTCGATGATCTGCGTCG
>JAAYZL010000223.1 GCA_012514855.1 Clostridiales bacterium | reverse complement strand
TTACCTAGTGCT
Source organism: Clostridiales bacterium (assembly GCA_012514855.1). Next base: position 9,929 of record JAAYZL010000223.1, on the reverse strand, counting down.
CCGCCCACTACGGAAGTTGTGGAATCCGGCGAGGGATTTTTGTTCCCGGCAAGGAGCCGGAGCGCAGGCGTAGCAGCGCTACGTTGTGCGGAGAGCGACAAAGTGAGGTTTGATTGCCGAAGGCAATCAAAGTCGCCACGCGACCGGTCCGCTCAAACCGAAGATTTGAACGGACCGCCGTGCGCGAAAAGACCCGGCGCGACGAGGAATTCATATTTTGGATTGGTATCAAAAGGACAATTTGGGAGGCGGCAACCGCCGCCTCCCGTCCGACATAGCGCGCCCGTCTACGCGCCCAGATAGCTGTCGACGTTCTCGTGGTTGATGACGAACATCTCCGGCGTCACGTAGGTCGAGACGACCTCGCCGTTGAGTATGCGGATGGCGGTGTCCACGCCCATCGCGCCGTACTGCTTGAAGTAGTAGCCGACGTCGGCCACCCAGCAGTTCGGCTCGCCGCGCATGTTGTCGATGGCGGCCTGTTCCGCGCCGTAGGTGTAGATGATCACGTCTGCCTCGCGCCCGGCCGTCTGCACGGCGGCCAGCATGCCCACGCCCGCGTCGCCGTTGTTGCCGCCGAAGAGTATCTTCGTGGCTTCGGGATGCGCGGTCAGGAAGTCCGCGGCGTACTGCTGCGCCTTGATCGCCTGCCCCTGCGTGTCGTAGTAGACGACCTTGTCCGGGTCGATCGCGATTCCCTTCTCCTCAAAGCCCTTGAACGCGGATTCCATGCGCAGCGTCATCGCCTCGGAGGTGCCGAACGAGGAGAACAGCACGAGATAGTCGTACGCGCCGCCCCACTGCCCGTTGATGATATCGCCCATGTACTTGCCGATGGTGTAGCCCGAGGTGGCGTTGTCGCCGCCGATAAACCAGGACAACTCCTCGTTGAAGATGGTGTCGTAGGTGAGCGTGGGAACGCCTTCCTCAAGCGCCGCGATGATGCTGGCGTCGGTTCCGATCCAGCTGGCGTCGATGATGAAGTCCACCTCCTGCATCAAAAGCGTCTCCACCGCGGAGGGCTTCTTGGAGACATCCATGTCGACGGTGACCTCGACGACCTCTATGCCGTAGTTCGCGGCATAGTCCTTGATGCCCTGGGCGATGTCGATGGAGCTCTGGAAATCGGACGCGTAGTTGATGAGGCCGAACTTCCAGTCGTACTGTTCGAATTCGGTTCTTTGGGCGATTGCGATGGGGTCGATCAGCTCAAGCTCTCCGGCGATGGGCTTCTTGACCTCGGGCCGCTGCGGAAGCCAGACCTCCTCTGCGATGGCAAACGAGAAGGCGCAGGCAACGAGCACCAACAGAGCGACCAGTTTCTTCATGGTGTTCCCTCCTTGGCGATTTGATTTTTTCCCTGAGCTTCATCAGGAAATCGCTTCATCACAAATGGTCGAGCATGGTGTAGAGCACCTCCGCCGCCTTCAGAATGTCGGAAAGGGCGACGTGCTCGTGTCGGGAATGCGCGGTGGAGATGCTGCCCGGCCCGAAGGCAACGGCCGGTATGCCGCGTTCGAAGTAGTAGGTGGCGTCGGAGGAAGCGGTCATCGCGTCGGGGGTTCCGTCAAGGCCGCAGGCGTCGGAGGCGCGGGACAGGGCCCTGACAAGCGGGTGGTTCGGGTCGGTCTCCACCGCGTTGTGGCGATAGACGAACTCCATGGACATGCCCTCGCCGATCCACGCGCTCTCCGGCCGGTCGAACAGCCCGGCGATTTCGCGCATGACCGCCTCGCGCGTCGTGTTCGGCAAAACCCCGATCAGGCCCTTGAGGACGGCCGATCCGGGCACCATGCTCGGCCATTCGCCGGCGTTCAGCCCTCCGATGGTCAGCGGCAGCGGGTTGGGCTTGCCCTTGAAGAGTCCGTAATCCTTCGAACGCTCAAGGAGCTTTGCGTGGTACGCCTTCATCAGGTCAATGGCCGCGATCGCCTTGTCGAGGGCGCTGACGCCCCTGACGGCGCTGCCGGTGTGCCCGGGGCTGCCGGTAAACGCCATTTCGAACCACAGCGCGCCGCGGATGGAGGTCTGCACGCGCAGGTTCGTGGGCTCCATATTGACGAGCATGTCCGCCGTGAAGTCCGGTTCGGCATCCAGAAGAGCCACCGTGCCGTTCCCCCCGAACTCCTCTTCGATCACGATGTCGCACACGATGTCGTGCCGGAGCGGAGCAAACTCGCAGGCGGCCTTCACAAGGAGCGCCATCGCGGCGATCTGACCCTTGGCGTCGCAGGCGCCGCGCGCCCAGAGCACGCCCTCGGCGTCGACGCGGGGCGCGAAGGGGTTCTCCTGCCCCGCGGAAGGCTGCACGACGTCGACGTGCGTGTTGAGCGCCAGCCGCCTGCCGCCGCTGCCCCGCTTCAAAAGGCGCAGGTTCGCGCGGCCCGCATAATCGAGGTTCTTTACGATGCTCGAATACTCCGGATGGCACTTGATGGCATCGGAAATGGGCACTTCCCGGAGCTCCGCGTCCCAGCCGGCGAACGCATCCAGAAGATAGCGCATGGCCTCGGCCTCCTGGCCGCTGACCGAGGGAATCGCGCACAGCCCCGTGAGGAAGTCCTCCAGCCAGCCGCGCTGCCCCAGGAGGTACTCTTTCAGCGTCATCGATCTATTTGCGGAGCTGGTCTGCGCCGCCCTCCTCCAGCTTGTTTCTGAAGTCCTTCATTTCTTCGGACAGGTTCCACTCCATGCCCTGAATCACATAGCCGCCGTCCACGTCGATCGTCTGGCCGGTGATGGCGCGCGCTTCCTCGGTGCACAGGAAGATCACCGGCCCGACCACGTCCTCGATCTCCGGGATGAAGCCGGTCGGCGTGCGGGAGAGCACGGGATCGGCGTTGACCGGGTCCTCGAACATGTTCTTCACGGTGGGCGTCGCCACGCAGCCGGGGGCCACGCAGTTGACGTTGATGCCGTACTTGGCGAACGCCACGGCAAAGCCGCGCGTGGTCGCCTCGACGCCGCCCTTGGTCGCGCCGTAGTGCGTGTAGGTCGAGGTCATGCAGCGGGAGGAAATCGAGCTTATGTTGACGATCCAGCCGCGCCGGTTGCCCTGCCGTACCATCTGCCTCGCGCCCAGGAGCCCCGTGTAGTAGTAGCCGCGCAGATTCGTGTCGAAGGTGCGGTTGATCTCCTCCAGCGACAGTTCCATGATGTCGATCTGGGGGCCGTAGATCGCGTTGTTGATCAGTATATCGATGCCGCCGAGCCCCTCGACGGCCTCTCGGATCATGCGCTCGATCTCGTCGGTTTTCGACACGTCCGCCTGAATCGTCACCGCGCGGACGCCCAGCGCGCGGCACTTGGCCGCGTTGTCCTCGGCGTTCTGCCCGCTGGCGCGGTAGTGGATCGCGACGTCCGCGCCCTCCCTGGCAAAGCCCAGCGCCAGCCCGCTCCCGATCGCGCCGCCCGCGCCGGTGATCAAAACCCGCTTTCCCTTGAGCCTCATATCGATTCCTCCTTGTTGCGTTTTACCACTCGCAGTCGCCCGGGGAAGTGGCGTTTTTGCCGATCCAGCTGTGATCCGGGTCCTCCCACGGCGTCCAGTAGCGGCTCGTCCCCCCCATGCCCCAGAACATGCGCATCTCGTAGCCGGGGCCGGCCACGTTGGGATGATAGCCCCTGGGCACCAGCACGACGTCGTTCGTGCGGATGATGTAGCCCTCGTCGAGGGAGCGGTCGTCCGTGTAGACGCCCTGGAAGCCGAAGCCCTGCCCGGGCTTGAATTTGAAGAAGTAGATTTCCTCGAGCTTCGACTCCTTGCCGGGAATCTCCTTTTCGTGGGAGTGCGGCGGCACCGAGCACCAGTGCCCGATCGGAATCTGCGTCTCGCCGATGATCAGCTTCTGGGCGGGGAATTCGCTGTTGATGACGAAATAGCCGTGGATCTCCCACTCGTTTTCGCCGATGTCGAGTATGGCGATGTCCTCGGGGCAAATGATGCCGACCTCTCCCCCGGGCTCCGCGGGGGTTCCGAAGATCGCCGCCTCGAAGTCCGTGTCCGCCAGCACGCGGACGCTCCGGCCCGCCGGCACGTAGACGCAGTGCGGAAGCCCGGAAAACGCGTCCTTGCGCCCGCGGATGGAGCGCGCCTGATCCGCCCACGAGGCGGTGAAGTCGCCCCCCATCAGCAGTATGCCGCACTCGCGGTCCGGCCGCCCGACCTCGGCGGTCTCCCCGGCGCGCAGCCGAAGGTACTCCATGTGCACGAATTCCATGTTCTCGTTCTCGGGCGCGACGACCATGAGCTTTCCGAAGCCGTCGGGAACGCGCATCTTGTAATCGGGTCTTCCCATCGCGCAAACCTCCTCCATCAGTTCCTCTTTACGCGCAGCGTGTCGACATAGATCGCCACGAGGATGACCACGCCGCGCATGAACGTCTGCCAGTAGTTCTCGACGCCGCACAGCGTCAGGCCGTTGTTGATGACGCACAGCAGGGACACGCCGAGGAAAGTGCCCAGGAGGCCCCCCTTGCCTCCGTTGGCCGCGAGACCTCCCAGGTACACCGAGGCGATGATCTCCATCTCCGACCCGACGCCCGAGGACGGCACCGCCGCGCCAAGCTGCGAGACCGTGATGATGCCGCCGATGATCGAGGTGACCGCGCAGATGACATAGGCGATCAGCTTCGTCTTCACGGGGCCGATGCCGGAGAGGAACGCGGCGTTCTGGTTCGCGCCCACCGCGTAGACGCAGCGGCCGTAGACCGTCTTGTTGAGCACGTAGGAGAGGATGAAGAAGCACGCGAACATGACCAGCACCGTGTTGGGGATGCCCAGCACCATGCCGCGCCCGATGACCTGCAGCGTGCGGTTGGAAAAGGTGATCGTCTTGGAGTTCGTGAGTATGTAGCACAGGCCGCGCGCGATGTACTGCGAGCCCATCGTGGCGATCATCGGCGATATGCCGCACTTGGCGACGAGAAAGCCGTTGAACGCGCCGTAGACCGTGCCCATCAAAAGCGCGAGCACAATCGCGGCGCCCACGGGGAGCCCCATGCGGTCGACAAAGATCGTGATCAGTATCGTGCCCAGCGCGCCCACGGCGTGCTGCGAGAGGTCGAGGCAGCCCATCAGCATGACGACCGTCGCGCCCGTGGCCATGCAGCCGATGATCGCCGCGTAAAGCCCGATGGACCTGAAGTTTCGCATGGACAGGAAGTACGGGGACAGGATCGAAAACACGATGCAGGTGATGATCAGCGCGACCAGAATCGACAGCGTCGAGCTGTCCACCTTTCCGATCACGGGGATTTTCTTGATCGCTTTCCTCATGCTTCTCCGACCGCCTTTGCCATCAGATTGTGCTGGTTGATGTCGTCGCCGCGCACCTCGCCGGCGTTGCGCCCCTCGTGGATGACCACGACGCGGTCCGAGAGCGTCAGCACCTCCGGGAGGTCCGAGGAAATCATGATCACGCCCAGCCCCGATTTGCACAGTTCGACGATGATCTGGTATATCTCCCGCTTCGCGCCGACGTCGACGCCGCGCGTGGGCTCGTTGAGGATCATCACGCTGGGGTCGGTCGCCAGCCACTTGGCCATGACGACCTTTTGCTGGTTGCCGCCCGAGAGGTAGTTGACCTCCCTGTCGAGGCCGGGCGTCCGGATGTTGAGGCTGCGCACCCATTTGCCGGCGAGCTGCCGCTCGCGCCGGTCGCTCAGGCCGGTCTTTCCGGCAATGCTGCTAAGGACCGTGCAGGAGATATTCTCCTTGATGTCGCGGATGAGCATCAGCCCCTCCAGCTTGCGGTCGTTGGGGATGTAGGCGATGCCCGCGCGCTTGGCGTCCGCGGGCCGGCGGATGCGCACCTCCTTGCCCTTGACGAAGATGCGGCCGGCCTTCATGCGGTGCGCCCCGAAGATGGTCTTGACGATCTCCGTGCGCCCCGAGCCCATCAGCCCGAACAGCCCCACGATTTCCCCCGCGCGCACGCTGAAGGAGATGTCGTTGACGCCCGCGGAGCAGAGGCCGTCGACCTGAAAGACGACCTCGCCGTCCTCGTAGGGGTCCTTGAAGCGGCGCTCGTCCACCTCGCGGCCGATCATGTGGAAGATGATGTCCCGCTTCGAAACCTCGGCGATGCCCGAGCGAAACACGCTCTTGCCGTCCCGCATCACCTGCACCTCGTCCGCGACCTGGAAGATCTCGTCCAGCCGGTGCGAGATGAACACGATGCCCGTGCCCATCTCCCGGAGCTGCCGGATGATCTCAAACAGCCTGCGCACTTCCTTGTCGTTGAGCGTGGCCGTCGGCTCGTCCATGACCAGTATCTTCGTGTTTCGGGAGAGCGCCTTCGCGATCTCGATGATCTGCTTTTCCGCGATGGAGAGCCTCGAGACCGGGGTCTCGGGGTCGTAGCCGAGGTTCAGCTTTTCGAGCAGCTCGCGGCTCCTCCTGTTCATCTCGGCGCGGTTGATCCTGCGCCAGAGGGCCCTGCCCCGCGTCGGCAGGTTCCCCACGAAGATGTTTTCGGCGATGGTCAGCGTCTCGCAGGTGTTGAGCTCCTGGTAGATCACGGTGATGCCGTTTCGGATGGCGCCGGCCGGGTTGTAGTGCCCGAGCTCCCGGCCGTCGAGCAGTATCTTCCCGGCGTCGGCCGCGTACGCGCCGGAGAGGATTTTGATCAGCGTCGATTTGCCGGCGCCGTTCTCCCCGACCAGCGCGAGCACCCGGCCGGCGTCCAGCGCAAGGCTTACGTCGTCGACGGCCAGTACGCCGGGAAACTGCTTGCGGATATTTCGCATTTCCAGCAGGCGCGCGGGTTTGGCGCCGGTTTCGCGGGTTTCCAACGGCATGCCCTCCTCCGGCTAGGATTTTGCCCGACCGGGGACGAACAGCACCTTGATCGCCTCGCCCCTGGCAATGCGCTCAAACGCCAGCTCCCAGTCCTCGATGTGCATCTCGTGGCTGATCACCGCGGAGAGATCGGCGGCGGTGGTGGCCATGATGCCCAGCGCGCGCTCCCAGGAGGAAACGCTCGAGCTGAGGTTGAACTTGACGTCCAGCACCTTTTGAATCATCTTCAGCCACTGCACCGCGACCCTGTCCTTGCCGGGCATGCCGACCGCGGTGAGCCTGCCGCAGACCCTGAGCACGTCGATGGCGGTGTTGATGCCGCCCTCCGAGCCGCTGGCCTCGACCGCCATGTCCGCGCCCTTCCCCCCGGTCAGCGAAAGCACCTCGGCCACGGCGTCCACGCGCTGGCCGTTCAGTATAAAGTCGACGCCCAATTTCCGCGCGGCCGGGAAGCGCACGGCCTCGTCCGCGTCGGTGCCGATGACGATCGTCCGGCCCGCGCCGCCCGCCTTCGCCGCGACCGCGGCGAGCAGGCCGATCGGCCCCGCGCCGATGACGGCCACCGTGTCCTGCGGCTCGACGATGCCGCGCTCGAGCACCTCGTGGGTGACGATGGCCAGGGGCTCCGCCAGCGCCGCGATCCTGTCGGAAACGCCGTCCGGGATGCGGTGCAGAAACAGCTCCGGCATGACCAGATAGTCGGCAAACGCGCCGTCGATGCCCCAGCCCGGCGAGCGCTTCTGCCTGCAAAGCTGGATCTTGCCCGCGCGGCACACGTCGCACTTGCCGCAAAAGCGGGTGTGCGGCTCCGCGACGACGCGGTCGCCGGGCTTGAACCCCGTCACCCCGTCGCCGACCGCCTCGACGACGCCGGAAAACTCATGCCCCAGCACGACCGGCGGATAGTTCTGAAACGCGTCGTGGTAGATATGTACGTCCGTCCCGCAGATTCCCGCATAGCGCACGCGGATCAGGACGTCGTCCGGCTTCCGGACCTCGGGCACGGGGATATCGCGAACCTCTAAGTGCCCCGGGCCCTTTGCGACCTTCATCAATGCCTTCATCGATTGCCTCCGTTCGCGGCGCTCATGCAAACCGGCGTGCCGGGTGTCAGAGCATTTGCACGCACTTGGACATGATGTCGATGCTCTCGTGCGCCTGGGCCTCGGTGCACACCAGCGGCGGCGCGACGCGCACGACGTTGCCGTAAAAGCCCACGCTGCCGATGAGCAATCCGTTCTGCGCGCACAGCACGATGAGCTTTCGCACCAGTTCCGGCGCGGGCTCCTTGGATTGCCTGTCCGCGACGATTTCGATTCCCCAGACGAGCCCCTTGCCGCGCACGTCGCCGACGCGCTCGCTCAGCGCAAGCAGGCCGGGCAAGCGCTCCGCGTAAATCCTTCCGACCCTGGCCACGTTGCCGAGGATATCCTCCGCGTCCATGACCTCCAGCACCGCCGAGATCGCCGCGCAGCTTACCGGGTTGCCGCCGTAGGTCGAGCCGAGCTCGCCCTTCCCGAGCGCCCTGTCGATGACCTCGCGCCGCATGAGCAGCGCGGAGACCGTGATGCCGCTTCCGAGCCCCTTGCCCAGCGTGACGATGTCCGGCGTCAGCCCCTCGTGTTCGCAGGCCCACAGCGTGCCGGTGCGGCCGTAGGAAGCCTGTATCTCGTCGAGCGTGAAGGGAATCTCATGCTCGCGGCACCACTTTTCCAGCGCCGGCATATATCCCTCGGGCGGGAAGATGAAGCCCGCGGTGCCCAGATACGGCTCGACAATCAGCCCGGCGAGGCTGCCCACGGAGTTCGCCTGCACCATGTCGTCCAGGAACTCCAGGCACATCCTGCCGCAGCTCTCCGGCCGGGCCCTGAAGGGGCAGCGGTAGCAGTACGGGAACGGCGCGCGAAGCGAACCCGGGATCATGGGCCCCATGCCCTTCTTAATCTTTTTCAGGCCGCCGATGGACGCGGTGGAGAGCGTGCGGCCGTGGAAGCCGCCGTAGAACGAGATGGTTTCAAAATTGCCGGTGTAGCGCTTCATGATGCGCACGGCGGCGTCGGTCGCCTCGCTGCCGGTCGAGAGGATGAAGCAGCTGTCCAGGTGCTTCGGCGCGTGCTTCACCAGTGCTTCCGCCGCGTCGACCCGGTATTCCGTGCAGTATTCGTAGACGTTCATCATCCGGGCGCCGGCTTCCTGCACCGCCTTGACGAGCACCGGATGGCAGTGGCCGAGATTGCAGACCAGGACGCCGCTCGTCCAGTCGAGAAACGCGTTTCCGTCCTCGTCGTACAGCATGGCTCCCCGGCCGTGGTGAATCGCGACCGGCGCCTGAAACCCGGTCTTGTCCGCTTCGTATTGCGCCCACTTCTTCAGCAGAGCCTCAGACCTTTGCCCGGGAAGTGTGCAAGTGACCTTCGCGAATCCCATCTCTCCGCCTCCCCACACAGTGTTTGCTCAGGCTTGCCCGAGCAGCGTCTTTCTTGTATCGTCGATGTGCTTTGAAAGCTCCTTTTCAAAGATAGCCCTGTCGTTTGTGCGGAGCGCACGCACAATGTCCTGATGGCTGAAGACGAGCTCCCTGTATTCCTCGCCCTTCATATAGCGGTACAGCAGCAGTTGCACCTGGCTGGAGATGTCGTCCCAGATGGAAAGAAGGCGGCGATTCCCGGAGCTCTCCACAAGGTAGCGGTGAAAATCGCTGTCCAGCACGACGAGCTCTTCGATCCCGGAGCCCTGCACGTCGTGATCGTCGATGGCGTCCGCGCGCTTCTTGAGTTCGCGGATGACATCCTCCCGGCCCAGGCACTTGCGCGCGGCGGTCAACTCGATGGCGATGCGCAGCTCAAAGATTTCCTCGATGTCCGGGCCGTCGAATTCCACGACCTTCGTGTATTTGTTCTGCTCCTTTTGAAGAAGGCCCTCGTTCAGCAGCTGCAGCATGGCCTCGCGCACGACGACGCGGCTGACCCCGTAGATTTCGGAGGTCTCAGACTCGGTGATCTTCTGACCCGGCTTCAGTTCGCCCACGATGATGGATTGCCTAAGGTTGGCCGCCATGAGGTCGCTCAGGGATTTATATTGGATCGCAGACATGCTCATGTTGCACAGCTCTCCTTAGTTCGTTCGT
>JAAYZL010000222.1 GCA_012514855.1 Clostridiales bacterium | reverse complement strand
TGTCCATGCCTCTCCCTCCCCCGGCGCTTCAGTAACCGATGATTGAATGAGGTGGTGGATTGCCGAGGCGATTTTTCGTCCCCACACGGAGCCGGAAGGGAGCCGTAGCAGCGCTACGGCGACCGGACGAGCGACAACGGCGTGCGATTCAAATCCATTTGAATCGCACGGTCGCGCAGCGACTGGTTCCCAAAGGGAACCACCCTGTGGGGGCGGAAAGCGACCGGCAGGCCCGCCGCCGAATAAATCAGCGGTTGCCTAGAACCGGTACGCGGCGGCCTCGAAGATCATGCGGTTCGCGCTGAGCAAATAATCCCCCGCGGCGGTATTGAGGATCGCGAGGTTGCTCGGGCCGGAGCCCGCCTCGAGCCGCTGCGTGCAGTATTCCCCGCGATCCCTGTCCCAGCGCGCGAGGAACAGCTCCGCGGCGAATTTTCGCGCGCCGACGGCGAACATCAGTTCCCCGCAGATGCGCCCGGCGACGACCGCGTGATAGAAATCATTCTCCACGGGGTGGGCAAATACCTCCCGATAGCCGCTCCCCTCGCGGTGAAAAATCTTGAATTGATTGCCGTGGAACGGCAAAAGCGCCGCGATCTCCTTCTCGCCGTCGCCGTCGACGTCGCAGACCGCGATGTCGCTGACCGGGAAGTCGAGCAGTCGCTCCGTGCGCCACGCCCCGCCGCGCTTGTCCGGCGGCAGCGTGACGAAGGCGCCCTCGCGGCTCGCCGTGAACGCGGCCTCCCTGCCCTCCCACTCGCCCTTATAAAAGCCGTGGTGGACGAAGTAGTCCCCCGGAATCTGCGCAAGCTCCACGCGGAACGGGGCGTCGGCGGATTCGGGCAGCTCGCCTATGTACAGGTGGCCGGGCTTTGACCAGTCGTCCTTGTCCGCCTTGCCGCCGTGCAGCGTCGCCGCGACGACGTAGCGGATTCCGTCGGGCGCAAGCACGGTGTCGAAGCGGTGCAAATAGGGAAGCTCCGCGACGACCTCGTGCGAAAACGCGCCGTCGCGGTAGCGCGCGAGCTCGATCGCGCTCTTCCCGCAGTCGACCATCGAGTAAAAGCCGCGCGAGATCAGCGCCACGCCGCCGTGTCCCGGAAACGGGACGATGGACATCGTGCCGCCGCCGCCCTCCCAGATCACGTCGCACTTTTCAAACCGCTCGCCGCGAAACGCGCGCACGGAGCCGGGCCCCTCGCCGCCGAAGAACAGGCACGGCCGGCCCTCGATCTCGACGCCGAGCGCCGCGTAGCACTTTTCAATGCTCCCAAGGCCGATCTTCTCAAACGAAAGTTCCTTCTTCATGCGCGCCCCTCACAGCATCGACTTGAACGGCAGATCGGGCTCGACGGCGAACGCGTCGTCGAAGCCGCGGTCGTACATGTACTGCAGCCGGTCCCTGTCCTCGGGCCAGGTGAACTTGCCCCCGACCTCCCAGATGAACGGCTTGAAGGCGTACTTAAGCCTGTGGCGGCGCATTTCGTACAGCGCGAGGATCTCGTTCGGGTCGGCCTTGAAGTTCGTCCAGATGTCGTGGTGAATCGGGATCACGACCTTGCACTTCAGGCACTCGGCCATGCGCAAAATGTCGATCGAGGTCAGCTTGTCGGTCATGCCGCGCGGATTTTCGCCGAACGAGCCGAGCGCGACGTCGATGTGGTTGTCGTTTCCGTGCTTCGCGTAGTAGTTCGAGTAGTGCGAGTCGCCGCTGTGGTAGAGCGTGCCGCCCGGCGTCGAAAACAGGTAGTTGACCGCGCGCACGTCCATGTCCTGCGGCATCGTGCCC
>JAAYZL010000025.1 GCA_012514855.1 Clostridiales bacterium | reverse complement strand
GTACGGCGTGATGGTCGCGGGGCTGATGCTCGTGACCTACATCCCGGCGATCTCGATGTGGCTGCCGGGCGCGCTGGGGATGGGGTAAAGCGTTGAAAAACTGCGGTTTTTCAACGCACAGCGTGTCGACAAAGTCGCCACGCTCCTCGGCGACGTGCATGCCGCCGCCTGCGGATTGAAAATGAAGGGGTTTCGACCCCTTCATCCATCCCCAAGGGAGGAGCGGACTCTGTTGATGGTCTGAGCGTTGAAAAACTGCGGTTTTTCAACGCATGGAAAGGGCCGGCCTTCTGAGATTCCCGCGAATTTCCGCGCGAAGGCCGGGCAGGTAGGCGGTCCTGTCCGCCTTTGTCGACGGTCTGGGGGGCGGTCCGGCTTGCCGGGCCGCCTTTATGACGAGGGCTAAAGCCGCTCAAATGCGCGTATAATTGGGAAAAAAGGGAAAGCGGGGAGCGCCATGTCCAGGCCGCCGACGGGACTTACCCGGTGGAGCGCGTTTTTTGCCGCCGCGCTCTGGTTGATCACAATTCTCGCGTGCGTGACGGGGCTCGTCCCCGGCGCCGCGACCGCCGCCGCCGGTTCGCGCAATGTATTTTCGATCCGGAGCCAGCTTCTGATGGAGGCGATGGACTACGTCGGCGTCTGCGATCCGGAAGCCGCCGCGACCGTCTGGGCGGAGGGGCTCCGGCAGCGCAGCGCCGCGATGCAGTATTCCGTCATGGACGACGACCTGCGGGAAACCTACGCCGCCGACCTCGACAGGACGTTTCCGAACTGGGTGACCGGCGTGTCGAGCCCGTGGATCGAGCGCTACGAAATCCTCCGGATCAACCCGCTCGGCGATTCGCGCTTCGAAATCGAGCTCGCGTTCGAGACCGCCACGTCGACCGGCCCCGCCGGAACCTGCCTCGCGGCGCTGACCGTCGAGGAGGACGACGGGTTCTATCGCATCGAGGGCATACGGGCCGACGAGGGGCTGAATGCCTATACGGGATTTTTGCCGTAGACCACAGACCGCAACAAGACAGACCAGAGTCCGCTCCGGTCTGCAGCGTGTCGACAAAGTCGCCGCGCTATCCGAGAAATGCAAGATTGCATTTCTCGGAATTCAGGATTTCCTGTGGCGCTGCGCGCCACGGCCAGAAATCCTGCAAGGAAGCGCGGACATGCCGCGCTCCTCGGCGACGTACATGCCGTCGCCTGCGGATTGAAAATGAAGGGGTTTCGACCCCTTCATCCATCCCCAGGGGAGGAACGGAGTTTGTTGACGGTCTGCAGACCGGAGTCCGCTCCGGTCTGTTTTGTTTAACCCCCGCGCTCGACCAGCAGCCGGGCAAAGTCGATGCAGAATTGCATGTCCTTTTCGCCGAGCTTCGCCTTATAGTACCGCCTTTCCTCGTTGACCCTCGAAACGGCTTCCAGCATGGCGCCCGCGTCGGCTTGCGCGGCGTCCCCGGCGGATCGGTAGCCCGCCTCGAAAAGCGCGCGCGCCGCGACTGCGCCGACGCCGTTGATCCGCACGAGGTCGCATAGCGACGAGAGCTCGTCCGCGCCGAAATGTGCGCTCTCAAAGTAGTCCTTCGAGGTGCGGATTCCCTTGAGCCGCAGCTCCCCGAGCAGCGCTTCGCCGACGCCGGGAAAGTCCGCGAGCGGCACGGGCTTCTGGTCGAAAGTGCCGATCTCCCGCTTCAAAAGCACCAGATATTCCTCGCCGACCCCGGTCGCTTTCGCGAGCGCGGCCAGCTTCGCCGGGGTCGAAAGGCGCTTTTTCAGCTCCGCGGCGTCCGCGATCCCCTGCCGGGCGATCGCCGCGAAGTTCTCGTCGAGGTTCCGCCAGAGCATCCTCCGCCCCGGCAGCAGGTTCCGCCCCTTCAGCATCTCCCGGTACTCCGAAACGGAGATTTCGGACAGGTTCAGATTGTACGCCACGCGCATCCCCTCCCGTCGATCCCATCATATCCCAAAATCCCCGGCCCGTCAACGCCGCGCGCGTTTGACACGCGGGGTCGGCGATGTTATAATACCCTCGGTATCTTAGGGACGGGGTGTGTGCATTTGGTCGGCGAAAACGGGCGCTACCGCATCCGGGAAAACGAGAGCTACGGGAGCTTCGCCTATCGCGTGCTCCGGGACCGCATCATGAAGCTCGACCTGCCGCCGTCGACGCCGATCGTCGAGGGCGAGATCGCCGAACTGCTGCAGATCTCGAGAACCCCGGTGCACGAGGCGGTCATGCGGCTTCGCGACGAGACGCTGATCGACATACTGCCGCGCAAGGAATCGCGGGTTTCGAAGATCGACCTCGCGCGCGTCAACGACGGGCTGTTCATCCGCACCTGCATCGAGCCGGAGCTGATCCTGATCTCGATGGGCAACCTCTCCACATCCCTGATGCACAGGATGCTCCTCAACATCAACGAGCAGCAGCGCGTGCTCGCGGCCGGGAACCCATTAAACGAGTTCAACGAGATCGACGACGAGTTCCACATGCTCCTGTACTACGCGGCCAACCGCGGCAACGCCTACGCGCAGATTCGCAAGATGACGACGCACTTCGACCGCGTGCGCTACCTGGCCCGCAGGGAGGGCGAGTTCGAGGAGATCGACCGGCAGAGCTACGAGGAGCACCGGCAGATCTTCTGCGCCGTCGCGTACCGCTCGCAGCTTCCGACCGACGCGCACAGCATGATCCGCAACCACGTCACGCGCTTTCAGAACCGGATGGACATACTCGTCGAAAGGTATTCGGATTATTTCCATATATAGTTTTCAGGAATCGGCGTCCGTCAAGCGGCGGATGCCACAGCGCGCGACAAAGCGGGGGCGGAAAAGCGGCCGGCGATCCCGAGAATTATCGGCCACGAATTCGGCGGCATTGTGGAGGAAATCGGCGCGGGCGCGGCGAATCTATCCGTCGGGGACGTCGTCGCGCCTTCGTCCGCCGCCTGCAAAAACACCGCGAAGGTCCTCGGCGCCGACATCGACGGGGACGCGGCCAGAAAATTCCCGCGCGGCGCCGGCATGGACGCAGACGCGGCTCCCGGACGGCTCGCTCGCGACGCCCCGACAAAGGAGGATTTTCCGATGAAGGAACTGACACTGTACGCGGAAAAAAACGGCGCCATCGACCGGGCGCAGCTCAAAGAGGCGCTCCAATCGTCGCTCGACCTCGAGGGCCTCAAGCGCGTGCTCTTGCTGCCGCCGGACATCACGCGGTTCTATTCGCGCGCCGGCGAGATCGCAAACATCTACTACCACCTGCTGAAGGACACCTGCGAGGTCGACATTATCCCGACGCTCGGCTCGCACATGCCGATGACCGAGGACGAGTGCCGCGAGATGTTCGGAGACATACCGTTCGACCGCTTCATCGCGCACAACTGGCGCACCGACGTCGTGAAGATCGGCGAGGTTCCGGCGGAATTCGTGCGCGAGGTGTCCGAGGGGCTGGTCGACGAAAAGATCGACGTCGAGCTCAATCGCCGGCTGCTCGACAATTACGACCTGATCCTCTCGATCGGGCAGGTCGTGCCGCACGAGGTCGTCGGCATGGCGAACTACTCGAAAAACGTGTTCGTCGGCGTCGGCGGCGCGAGCATGATCAGCGCCTCGCACATGCTGGGCGCGTTCTACGGGCTCGAAAAGCTGATGGGCAAGGACTTTTCTCCGGTGCGCAAGGTGTTCGACTACGCCGAGGAGCGCTTTTTGAAGGCTCTGCCGCTCTGGTACGTGCTGACCGTGACGACCGCGCCCGAGAACGAGATCCGCCAGCACGCTCTGTTCATCGGCCGCGGCCGCGGCGGGTTCGAAAAGGCCGTCGCGCTCGCGCAGGAAAAGAACATCACGTTCGTCGACAGGCCGCTAAAAAAAGTCGTCGTCTACATGGACCCGAAGGAGTTCCGGAGCACCTGGGTCGGCAACAAGTCGATCTACCGCACGCGCATGGCGATCGCGGACGGAGGCGAGCTGATCGTGCTCGCGCCGGGCGTGTCGCACTTCGGCGAGGACCCGCAAAACGACGTGCTGATCCGCAAGTACGGCTACTGCGGCCGCGAAAGGGCGATCGCGCTGTGCAGGGCGAACGACGACCTCGCGAACAACCTGTCCGTCGCCGCGCACATCATCCACGGGAGCTCCGACGGCCGGTTTAACGTGACCTACTGCACGAAGCTGCTGACCGAGGAGGAGGTGCGGAACGCGAATTTCGACTACATGCCCTTCGACGAGGCGGTCAAGATCTACGACCCCGCTCTGCTCAGGGACGGCTGGAACACCATGCCCGACGGCGAGGAGATCTACTACATCCCGAACCCCGCGCTCGGGCTTTGGGCGGACAGGAGCCGCTACTGACATGGAGCCCGGAACCCGCATGGGCGCCTGCCAACGGCAATGCTCATCGACCAAACGACGGCCCCCGGTTCGCGCCGGGGGCCGTCGGCAGTCAGAGTCGCCCTGCGCCCGATCCGTTCAAACCGAAGATTTGAACGCGCGACGAGAAATTAATATCTTGGCTTGGTATTATTTGGCGGGCTTTCTGTACCGCTCCTCCTCGCTGAACACGCAGCCGCAGTACTTCTGCATGTACAGCCCCATCTCCCTGGCGCGGCGCTGGCCCTCTCGAAACAGCGGCCGGAAGTCCCGGTAGAGGAACTCGACGCCGTGCCTCTGCGCCGCCCTCTCCATCTCCCGCTTGAGCAGCGCGTGGTTCTGGTAGGGGCTGATCAGAAGCGTCGTCGTGAAGCTCGAAAAGCCGTTCGCCGCCGCAAACGAGGCCGCCGCCTCCGCGCGGAGCGAGTAGCAGGTCCGGCAGCGGTTGTCGAAATCCGGGTGCACCGCTTCGACAAAGCGCCTGAGCCCGTATTCCCCGGCGACCTCGAGCTCCATGCCTATGCCCTTCGCGTAGTCGATCAGCGCGTCCCTGCGCGCCCTGTACTCGGTGAACGGGTGGATATTCGGGTTGTCAAAGAGGCCGGACGGCTCCTTGCCCTCCAAGCGCAGGCTCTGAACGCACATGATCGAGCACGGCGCGCAGCAGATGTGCAAAAGCGTGTTCATCCCTCTCAACTCCTATTTCCTGGCGGGCTTCAGAAGCAGCATCAGCACGACGCCCACGAGCGCGCAGCCCGCCGCGATGAAGAACGCCGGCATCATCAGCGCTATGTCCTGCGCGCCGACGTTTTTGTAGTAGCCGGCGATGTAGGACGAGGCGACCGCGCCGACGCCGAAGCCTAACAGCACCATGCCGTAGTTCGTGGCCATGTGCTTCGGCCCGAACAGGTCCGCCGTCAGCGACGGGAACGTGCTCAGGAAGCCGCCGTAGAAGAAGCCGATAAAGCCGATCAGGGCGTAGATCCAGTAGCCGCCGACGCTCCCGACGAGCATCGACATCGCGCCCGAGCCCACGAGCAGCACGATGATCGTGCGCTTCCTGCCGAGCCTGTCGGAGATGATGCCCCAGCAGAGCCTTCCGAGCGAGTTGCACATCGAGATGATCAAGACGCCGATCGTCGCGGTCGAGGCGAGCCCCTTCGCGACGGCGATGGGCTTCGCGAAGCCGATCATCATCAGCCCGCCCATGCACGCGAGCATCAGCGAAGCGGTGACGATGTAAAAGCGCACGTCCCTAAGCACGCGGCCCGGGGCGAGGCTGTTGTCCGCGACCGCCGCGCCGTTTTTCGACGCCGCCTGCATGAAGTCCGCCGGCGGGTTCTTCAAAAACAGCGCGCCGACCGTGCAGACGACTAAGAAGATGCCCGCGAGCACCATGAACGTCCTCGGCTCCCCGACGCCCTGCCCGCCGAAGCCCGCGATCAGCCGCTCGATGATCGGCGTAAAGATCACGCCGCCGAAGCCCAGCGCCGACACGATCAGC
>JAAYZL010000221.1 GCA_012514855.1 Clostridiales bacterium | reverse complement strand
CCGCGCGTTTCCGTATCAGACGTTTCAGTGGGAGGACGGCGGGCGATTCTATCTCAAGTTCTCGATCAACCGGTGGAAGGACAGGGTTCCCGACATGAGCCGCTACATTCCGCACACGTTTCGCAAGAAGCTGAACGTCATGCGCAGTCCCGACCACATCGAGGGACTGATCCGGGAGACCTGCGTCGCGGAGCTGGTGCACTGGGTGCTGATCCTTTTGAGCCCGCTGATCCTGGTGCTGATGCCAAAAATCTGGAACTGGGCGTGCATGGCGATCTACATCCTGCTCGGAAACCTTCCGTTCATCATGATCCAGCGCTACAACCGGCCACGGCTCCTGAAGCTGATGGAGCGGCAGAAAAAGTTGCGCGAAGCGCACGCGTAACGCAACGGGCCGACCCGCGAAAGCGGGCCGGCCCTATCCTTGCCAAGATCAGTTCGCGGCCTTGATGTTGTCGCGGACGTGCTGCATGACGGTCGCCATGTTCTGATAGTCCTGCTCGCCGGCGGAGAAGTGGAACGCGTAGATCTTCGTGCCGACGCAGGCCATGATCGCGTAGCCGCGCACGGTTTGCCCGTCCTTGACGCCCTTGTAGATCGTCGAATAGCCGTCCTTGCCCATGAAATCCGTGTCGGTGGACAGGTTTCCGACCTCGTAGCTGTCGTACTGCGCGACGATCGCCTTCATGTACTTGACGAGCTCGCTCTGCATCTTGTCGTCGTTGGCGCGCTTCGACAGGTGCTTGACGGAGATCGCCATGCGCGCGGGGACGCCCCCGTCCGCCCTCGGCTCGCGGAAGCACACGGTCGCGCGGCCGGGCAGGTTCTCCCAGTGCGACGGGTACAGAAAGCGCATGCCGAGCGTCTTGGACGTCACCTCTTTGTAGGTATATTCGGAAACCGGGACGGGCGTCGCCGCGATCACGGGCGTCCCCGAGGGGATCAGCTGCTCGCCCAAGCCCGAAATCGGGCTCACGGCGATCAACGCGGCCAACGCCAGCAGCAATTTTTTCAACAAAAGCGCCTCCAGATTGAAGATGAGGATATTTTATCATTTTTTGGGGAAACAGTCAAATCCCGCCACTCCCCGTCCCTTCGCAACCGCTTGCAGCGAATTCGCCGGCGGTTGCCGAAAAACGCTTCGCCCCGCGGAACTTCGGCGCTCCGCGGGGCGATTTGTGCGTCAGTCCGATGATTCGCCGGCACGGTCGCGCTCGCGGAGCTCGACGCGGCGTATCTTGCCGGAAATGGTCTTCGGCAATTCCGTCACGAACTCGATGATGCGCGGGTACTTGTAGGGCGCGGTGAGCTTCTTGACGTGCTCCTGCAGCTCCTTCTTGAGCTCCTCGGTCGGCTCGTAGCCCCTCTTGAGCACGACCGTCGCCTTGACGATCTGGCCGCGCACCGGGTCGGGAACGCCGGTGATGGCGGTCTCGACGACGGCGTCGTGCTCCATCAGCGCGCTCTCGACCTCGAACGGCCCGATCCGGTAGCCCGACGACTTGATCACGTCGTCCGCGCGCCCGACGTACCAGTAGTAGCCCCACTCGTCGCGCCACGCGACGTCGCCGGTGTGGTACAGCCCGTCGTGCCAGACCGTGCGCGTGCGCTCGTCGTCCTCAAAATAGCCGCTGAACATGCCCAGCGGACGCCCGTGATGCGTGCGGATGACGATCTCGCCCGTCACGCCGGGCGGCAGCGGCGCGCCGGTTTCGTCCACCAGATCGACGTCGTACAGCGGGT
>JAAYZL010000220.1 GCA_012514855.1 Clostridiales bacterium | reverse complement strand
TCCACGCAGCGCGCGATCTCCTCGGGCTTGCCGAGGCCCATCGCGTACTTGAGCTTGGTATCGGGCATCGCGTCCGCCGCCATCTTGAGCACGTCCAGCCGGATCGCGCCGTCCGAATCCAGCGGCCAGCCGCCGAAGCCGTAGCCGTCGAAGCCGATCTCCTCGAGCCGGTCGGCGCACTCGCGCCGGAGATCCGGGTCGCTTCCGCCCTGCACGATGCCGAGCAGCAGCGGCCGATCCTCCCGCCCCCTGCACAGCTTCTCGAACTCCGCCTTGCAGCGCGCGCCCCACTTGACGGTCAATTCGACGCTTCTGCGCTGCATCTCGGGCGGATCGTCCGGGTGCGTGCAGAGGTCGAGCGCCATCATGATGTCCGAGCCGTACTGGAACTGCGCCGTGACGCACTTTTCGGGCGTGAACACCATGCGCTCCCTGCGGTCGGGGCGGAAGATGATCTCGCCGTCGCGGATCTCGCCGTAGTCCGGGTTCTCGCGGATCAGCGAATAGAGCTGGAACCCGCCGGAGTCGGTCAAAATCGCGCCCCGATAGCCGGTGAACATGTGCAGCCCGCCGAGCGACTTGATCAGCTTCGCGCCGGGCTTCGTCATCAGGTGGTAGGCGTTCATCTCCAAGCCGTGAAGCCCCGCCGCGTACACGTCGTCGAACGGCGCCGCGCGCACCGCCGCGTACGTCGCGTCGGGGAAGAAGGCGGGCAGCGGCACGCGCCCGGAGCGGGTTTCGAGGAATTTCATGACAGCTTCTCCACGATGCGAAGCGTCGCGCTGCGGGAGCGGGGGTTCTCCGAGAGCTCGTCCTCGGACGCGGTCACGGGCTTGCGCGAGACGAGCCGTATTATCGGCTTCTTGCCGCACACGCAAATCGGCATCTGCCTCGGGCACTCGCACGGGTCGGCGAGCCGCCGGAACGCGCTTTTGACGATGCGATCCTCCAATGAGTGAAACGAGATCACGCACAGCCGTCCCAGCGGTTTCAGCAGCCCGACGAGCATCTCGAGGGATTTCTCCAGCGGGTTGAGCTCGTCGTTGACCGCGATTCTGAGCGCCTGGAACGCGCGCCGGGCCGGGTGCGAGCCGTCCTTCGCGCGGAATTTCCTCGGGATCGCCGCGTCGATCGCGGACACGAGCGCGAGCGTCGTATCGATCGGCCGCCGGTCGACGATCACGCGCGCGATCTGCCTGGCCCAGTTCTCCTCGCCGTATTCGCGGAAGATGCGCGTCAACTCGTCCTCGCTGGCATTGTTCACGATGTCCGCCGCGGTCGTCCCCTGGCTCGAATCCATCCGCATGTCGAGCGGCGCGTCCTCGTGATACGAGAACCCGCGCTCCGGGCGGTCGAGCTGATGCGACGAGACGCCGAGGTCGACGAGTATGCCGTCGAAGCGCATGCCGCCGACGAGGTTGTCCGCCTCGTGGAAGTTGCCGCGGATCGCTTGGATGCCCGGCACGCGTTTCGTCGCCGCCGCAATCGCGTCCCCGTCGCGGTCGATGCCGACGACGGAGCCGCCGAGCCGCGCGATCTCGGACGCGTGTCCGCCGCCGCCGAGCGTGCAGTCGAGGTAAAGTCCGCCGGGGGCGACCCGGAGGCCGTCCATGCACTCCCGAAGCAGCACGGGGACGTGGTGAAACTCGGTCATTCGGCCTCCTTGAGAATCGCGCGCGCCGCGCCGACGAGGTACAGCGAGCCCGCGACGACCGACGGACTGCCCGCCAGTTCGAGCGCCTCCCGGACGGTCGGGGCGGTCGCGACTTCCGAGCCGAAGCGCCTGTACGCCGCGGCGATCTCCTCGGGCTCCGCCGCGCGAGGCTCCTTGACGCGCGTCGCGATCACCTTCGGAAACAGCGGCGCGAGGATCTCCGCGCACTCCAAAATCTGCTTGTCGCGCATCATGCCGGTCACGAGCGGCATCCCGGACGCGGGGAAGTGCTCCTCGAGGTATCTGCGCAGCGTCCACGCGCCCTGCGGGTTGTGCGCGCCGTCGAGCAGCGCGCCGCGCATCCACTCGAGCCTGCCGGGCCACTCGGTTTTGAGGAGCCCGGATTCGAGGTTCCTGAGCGGAAGCCCCGACGCGCGCAGCCCCTCCAGCGCGAGGGAGGCGTTCAGAAGCTGGTGCCTGCCCGCGAGCGGTATCTCGAACTCCCCGAACGGCATGCGGAAGCGGCTCCCGCAGGGCGCGATCTCGAGCGGCTCCGGCGGCTCCGCGATCACGATGTCGTGCAGGGCCCGGAACACGTTCAAGATGTTGTCCGGCTGGCGCACGACGACCGCCGGCACGCCGGGCTTCAAAATGCCGGCCTTCTCGAACGCGATTTCCTCCACAGTGTCCCCGAGGAACTCCATGTGATCCATGCCGATCGCGGAGATCAGCGACACCGCCGGGGTCAGCACGTTCGTCGAGTCGAACCGCCCGCCGAGCCCGCACTCGACGACCGCGACTTCGACGTCCGCCTCGCGAAAATGCCGGAACGCGAGGGCGGTGCCGAGCTCGAACGTCGTCGGGGACACGCCGGCCCGCTCGAGCTTTTCGCACGCGGACGCGAGCCGCTCGCAGCCCTCGACGAGCGCGTCGTCCGGGATGCACGCGCCGTCTACCTGCATGC
>JAAYZL010000219.1 GCA_012514855.1 Clostridiales bacterium | reverse complement strand
GCGCTACGGCGCGCTGGCGGCGCAGACGGGCCTGGGCGTGCCGCTCGACCTGATCAATGTGATCAAAAGCACGCTGATCCTGTTCATCGCCGTGAAGTTCTTCGGCAACAACATGCCGGCCATTTCTGATTTCTTCCGCGGCAAGTGGAAGGAAAAGGGAAAGGAGTCGCTCACATGAATATCCTGAAGCTCGCGTTGAGCCTCTTCAGCATGACGATCGAGGCCTCCACGCCCTATCTGCTGGTCGTCATGGGCGGCGTGTTCGTGCAGAGGGCGGGCGTGTTCAACATCTCCCTGGAGGGCTGCATGGAGTTTGGCGCGTTCGCGGGCCTTCTGTTCGCGTTCGTCACCAAGAGCATCTGGGCGGGCATCATAGCGGCCTTTGCCTTCACCGCGATCATCAACTGCATCTTCTTTCTGTTCACGGTGGTGCTGAAGGCAAACCTGACCGTTATCGGCACGGCGATCAACCTCCTGGCCGCCTGCGTCCCCGCCTGTATTCTGCAGGCGCTGTACGGGACGCGCAGCAACCTGATCGCCACCTCCATCATCGACCCGGCGAAGATGACGCTGAACATCCCCGTTCTGCGCGGCATTCCCTTCCTTTCCGACATATTCAACAACCAGACGTATATCACCTACCTGACGTTCCTGGTCGTCATCCTGCTGACGGTCGTGATGTACAAGACCAGGTTCGGCACCTATGTGCGCGTCACCGGCGAAAACCCCGACGCGGCGCAGGCTGTGGGCTTACAGACCAACCGCATCAAGTTTCTCTGCCTGATGATTTCCGCGGCCACTTGCGCGCTGGCGGGCCTGAACCTTTCGGTGGAGCGGCTGGGCATCTATACCATCAACATGTCGGCCTCGCGCGGCTTCATCTGCCTCTCCGCGATCAACTGCGGGCGCAAGGAGCCGATCCGTTCCTGCGGGTACGCGCTTCTGTTCGGCTTTGCGCGGGCTCTGCAAACGATCCTGAACAACTACGTGCCGGTCGCCGTATCCTCGCTGCTGGCGGTCATCCCCTATGTGACGATCATCGTCGTGCTGCTGGTCGTCGAGATTCCCAACGCACGGCGCAACAACCTGCGCATCTTCCGCGAAGCCTAGACGAGATCGAAAGGGCGTGAACGCAAATGTATAAAACGGCGGTTTTGATCATCGACATGCAAAACGACTTCACCAGGCCGGACGGCAGGTTTTTCTACCCGGAGACGTCGGGCGCCATGATGGACTCCTTTGCCGGGAAGATCAACAGAATGCGCGCGCTGGGCGCCTGGATCTTCGTCGTCTACACGGCGCACGACCCGCAGGAGAAGGAGATCAATCCGGAATTGACGCACATGTTCCGCGACGGCAAGAAGGCCTCCCTGATTGACGGCACCGAAGGGGCGAAGCTGGACGAGCGCATCCCCTACGACCCCGAAAAGGATGTTCTGTGGCGCAAGACGATGCCCAGCGCCTTTTTCGGCACCGATCTGGCCGACGTATTGCGCAAGGGGGGCGTGGAAAACGTGCTCGTATGCGGCGTCAAGACGAACGTCTGCTGCCGCGCGACGGCCACGGACGCCTACCAGAACAGGTTCAAAACCTTCAACCTGCGCGATATGCTGGGAACCAACACAAGGGAGCTCAACGAGTTCCACCTGGCGGAAATGACCAAGTACTTTGCCGCAGCGATCGACTCGGACGAGGCGATCCGCAGGCTGATCGACGGAACGTTCTGACGGAGGGAAAATGAAGCGATTTGACTATACCGTCATCGGCACCGCCGCGACCGTATCCGTCTACAAGGTAAAGCAAATGCCGACGATCGGGCGGTCTGTGGCGATCGAAAATGACAATTACGACGAGATCTACCACGGTGGCATGGCGTTCAACATCTGCTGCGCGCTGGCCAGACTGGGCGTGCGCATTTATCCGGTTTTGACCTATGCGGACGCGCGCCAAGCGGAGGTGCTGCGCGATTTTGTGCGGCGATACGGCCTGCCCGGGGACGGCATTCAGGACCCGCCGCCCGGTTCAAACGGCACCACGATCATGATCCAGGACGAGCAAAAGAACCACATGACCATGGTCGCCGGGTACAACCGCCGCATGCCCGGAAGCGCGTATTATGCGCCGCAGATCATGGAGGAAGGGTTTTTCCGGGACAGTCGGATGGCCATTCTCTGCGCGCCCATGGCGATGAACACCCGCGGCATCCTCGATGCGATCAGGCGCCATCGTATTCCGCTGGCGTTCTCCATGCGCAGGGACCCCTACGCCTTCCCCAAGGACCTGCTGCGGGAGATTCTTCTCCATGCGCAGATCGTGTTTTCCAACGAGGATGAGGCGGAGTTTATCTGCGAGGAATACGGCCTGCGCGCGGTTACCGACCTGTTCGATCGGGGGAACGCGGAACTCATTGCCACCACGCTGGGCGCGGCGGGTAGCGTCGTCTATCGGAAGCGCGGCGGCGCCGTTGAGCAGATGCGCGTCGATATCACTCCGGCCACCGCCGCGCAGATCGACACGGTGGGCGCGGGAGACGGCTATGTCAGCGGCTTCCTGTACGCCTATGCGCGGGGGATGGATGCCGCGACCTGCGCGCGGCTCGGGAGCACGCTTTCATCATTTGTGATCGAAAAGGATGGAAGCACGACGAACCTCCCGGACGCGGATGCGCTGATGGCGCGTTATTCCACCAGATTGGATGTGAAAGGAAACTGATGGAAATGGATTTAATCGAGCGAGTCCAACACGGCGGCAAGGGCTTGATCGGCATGGTGCACTGCCTGCCTTTGCCCGGAACCTTCCGCGCCGATACGACCATTCGTCAGGTCGTCGACCGCGCGGTCAGCGACGCAAAGGCGCTTCAGGATGCGGGCTTTGATGCGCTCATCGTGGAAAACGAGGACAAGTGCACGGCGCCCAAGCTGACGATGGCGCAGATCACGGCGCTGAGCATTGTGGTCATGGCGGTGCGCGACGCGGTGCGCTTGCCTATCGGCCTCTCCTGCGGCAGCTTGAATTACGAATTTGCCTTTTCCCTGGCAAAGATCGCCGACTGTCAGTTCGTCCGCGTGCCGGTCTTTGTCGACACGGTGATGAACCATACCGGCATCGTCACGCCGTGCAGCCAACAGGTGGTGCACTGCCGCAAGATGGTGGGCGCCGAAGATATAAAGATCTTTGCGGACGTGCAGGTGAAGCATTATTATATGCTCAACCCCAATATCCCCATCACTGCTTCCGCAGATTGGGCCGTCAACCAAGGCGCGGACGCCATCATCGTCACCGGAGCGAGCACGGGCATGGAGACCCCGCTCGACGACCTGCGCCAAGTGAAAAAGCGGGTCCCCATTCCCGTCGTGGCGGGAAGCGGCGTGACGGAAACCAACATCAAGGAGCAGCTTGGCGCGGCGGATCTTTTGATCGTGGGCTCGTCGTTGCGCAAAGACGGCTGCTTTGGAAATCCCATCGACGCGCAGAGAGCGGCAAAACTGGTTTGCGCGGCGGGGCTGGCGGAAGCGCAACCCTGTGAGACGTTCGTCAAGAAAGGCGCGGCAATATGATTTATCGGGATTTGGGCAGGACGGGCTTCAAGGTCTCGGAAATCGGCCTTGGGGGCGAGTATCTGGAGGGCAAGGATTCCCGAACCGTCAAAGCGGTCGTGGACAGGGCGATGGCGGGCGGCGTCAATATCCTGGACTGCTTTATGTCCAATCCCGAGGTGCGCAGCAACCTGGGGCGCGCGCTGGAGGGCCGCCGGGAAAAGATGTGCGTGCAGGGCCACTTGCGCTCCGTCTGGAAGGACGGCCAGTACGGCCGAACGCTGGAGATTGGCGAGGTCAAAGCGCATTTTGAGGATCTTCTCGCTCGCTTCCGCACCGATTACATTGACATCGGCGTTATCCATCTGATCGACGGCGAGGAGGATTTCAACGCCGTCTTTCAAGGCGACATCCTGGCATACGCGCTTTCGCTCAAGGACAAGGGGGTCATTCGCAAGCTGGGCTTGTCCAGCCACAACCCGGTCTGGGCGTTGAAGGCGGCGAAGTCCGGCCTGCTCGACATGTTGCTGTTCAGCATCAATCCCGCTTACGACGTGCTCAGCGAGAAATCCCCCCGACCGCGCGCGCTGCAAAGCGATCTGTTCGACGGCGTACCGCTGGACAACGGCATCAACCGCGTCCGTGAAGAACTGTATCGCTACTGCGCGCAGGCGGGCATCGGGATTACTGCGATGAAGTGCCTCGGCGCGGGCATGCTGTTGTCCGAGTCAGCGACCCCCTTCAGCCGCGCCATGACCGCCCGGCAATGTATACGCTACGCGCTCGATCGCCCGGCGGTGTCCAGCGTGTTGATCGGCATGCAGTCGGAGGCGGAGGTGGAGGATTGCCTCGCCTATGAAAGCACGCCTCCGGAGGAAACGGACTACTCTTTCGTCTTTGCCTCTCAGCCCAGGTTCCGCATGGACGGCCGCTGCATGTACTGCAACCATTGCCTGCCCTGCTCGGCGAAAATCAACATCGCGCAGGTGAGCAAATACCTGGACATAGCCCTTCTCTCCGGCGCGGCCTCGCCGACATTGCGCGAGCACTATCGCGCCTTGGAGCATAGGGCTGGCGAGTGCATGGAATGTGGGCGCTGCGAGAAAAACTGCCCGTTCCACGTTCCGATTGTGAAGCGCATGAAAAAGGCAGCCGAATTGTTTGAGTGATTCTGAAACAGCAGTGCTATCCGAACTCCTTGAAGTTGGGCGGAAACCACTGCTTCTTTTTTTCTTTATCCCTGGTCAGGGCGACCGCCGTGGGAGCGCGAATGTAAAATCTCCCCGCGCCGCCCTGCCGCCGCATGAAAACGGGTGGAAACACAAAAATTACTTGACAATGGGCGACCCGATATATTATCATGCAACTGCTTCAAGCCGCTTTCGCGGCGAGAACTTACTGACCCGTTTCGCCCGAGGGCGGAGCAAAGGCCATGCGGACAGCCGGGTCAACCGCCGAGGGTAGGGCGGCGCCCTGCGTTATTGATTGCGTTCAGAGCGCAAATTTTATGAGTTGGCTGCTTAACAGCCAGTTGGTTACTTCATAACCAAGTGTACCCGGTACACGCTTGTGAAACGGTCAATAAGAGTGGTAAAAGTAAGTTCTTACTGTATAGACTCTAACGGATGAAGGCGGCGGGCGGCGCGGCGCGCCTGTCCGAGGCCGCAAATTGCGAGATGTACCACAGTCTGCTGTGTACATCTTTTTTATTGCGGAGGCGGAGAGAAATGGCGGAAAAGCTGAAACTGTACGGGTTCAACAACCTCACGAAGTCGCTGAGCTTCAACATCTACGATATCTGCTACGCGAAGTCCGCGCGCGAGCAGCAGGACTACATCAAATACATCAACGAGCAGTACAACTCCGAGCGGCTCACGGCCATTCTCGAGGAGCTGACCGGGATGATCGGCGCGATCGTTCTGAACATCTCGAGGCAGGACTACGAGCCGCAGGGCGCGAGCGTGACGTTTTTGATCGCCGAGGAGTCGATGGCGAAAAACCGCTCCGGCGAGACGGTCGTCGGGCACATGGACAAGAGCCACGTAGCGGTGCACACCTACCCGGAGTACCACCCCGAGACCTCGATCGCGACCTTCCGCGTCGACATCGACGTCGCCACCTGCGGGGAGATCACGCCGCTCTCGACGCTCGACCTGCTGCTCGCGTCCTTCGACTCGGACATCATCACCATCGACTACCGCGTGCGCGGCTTTACGCGCGACCTGCGCGGGAAAAAGCTGTTCATGGACCACTCGATGACCTCGATTCAGGAGTATATCGACGACCGCACGCTCGAGAAGTACGACGTGATCGACGTGAACGTCTATCAGTCGAACATCTTCCACACGAAGATGCTGATCAAGGACATCGCGCTTCAGAATTACCTGTTCAACTCCGACGTCTACGAGATTCCGCCGAAGCTCAGGCTCAACATCACGAGCGCGCTCCGCCGCGAGATGATCGAGATCTTCAGCGGGGCGAACATCTACGAATAACGAGGGTGCCAAAAGTCCATTTCCATCCTCGGCGCCACAACATATTGGGCTCGTTTCCGATTGTCTGCGCAATATGTTGTGGCTCAATCCCGCAAAATGGACTTTTGACATCCGAATCACGAAAAGGGGGGACGGCGTTGGATCAGAGCCGCGCGCCCATCTACGAGGCGCTGGAGGAGATGAAGAACACCCGGCTCGTGCCCTTCGACGTGCCGGGCCACAAGCGGGGCAAGGGGAATCCGGCGCTCTTGGAGTTTCTGGGCGAAAAGTGCCTGTCGGTCGACGTCAACTCCATGAAGCCGCTCGACAACCTCTGCCACCCGACGGGCGTCATCCGGGACGCGGAGGCGCTCGCGGCGGAGGCGTTCTCGGCGGCCCATTCGTTTTTCATGGTCGGCGGCACCACCTCCGCGGTGCAGGCGATGATCCTCTCGTCCGTGAAGGCGGGGGAGAAGATCATCTTGCCGCGGAACGTCCACCAGTCGGTCATCAACGCGCTGGTGCTTTGCGGCGCGCTGCCCGTCTACGTAAATCCCCGGACGCACGGGCAGTTGGGCATCGCGCTGGGCATGCGCGTCGGAGACGTCGAGCGCGCGATCGCCGGGAACCCGGACGCGAAGGCGGTCTTCGTCAACAACCCCACCTACTACGGCGTGTGCTCGGACGTCCGCTCGATCGTTAAGCTCGCGCACGAGAGGGGCATGCGCGTGCTCGCGGACGAGGCGCACGGCACGCATTTGTACTTCGGGTCCGACCTGCCCGTCTCCGCGATGGCGGCGGGGGCGGACATGTCGGCGGTCTCGATGCACAAGTCCGGCGGGTCGCTGACGCAAAGCTCGCTCCTGCTTTGCGGGGTCGGCGTCAACGCGCACTACGTCCGCCAGGTCATCAACCTGGCGCAGACGACGAGCGGCTCGTACCTGCTGCTCTCCAGCCTCGACATCTCGCGCCGCAACCTTGCGCTCGGGGGCGGAGAGCTCTTTGAAAAGGTCAAGCGCTTCGCGGGCTACGCGCGCGGCGAGATCAACGAGATCGGCGACTACTACGCCTACGGCCGGGAGATCGTGAACGGCGACAGCATCTTCGACTTCGACGAGACGAAGCTCTCCGTCAACACGCTCGAGCTCGGGCTCGCCGGCATCGAGGTTCACGACATCCTCCGGGACAGATTCGACATACAGATCGAGTTCGGGGACCTCGGAAACATCCTGGCCTACATCTCGGTGGGCGACAAGCGGAAGAATATCGAGCGGCTCGTGAGCGCCCTCGCGGAGGTGCGCCGCCTCTACAAGCGCGACAAAGCGGGCATGCTGGAGACGGAGTACTTGAGCCCCGCGGTCGAATTAAGCCCGCAGCGGGCATTCTACGCGCCGAAGAGGAGTCTGCCCCTCGCGGAGTGCGCGGGCGAGATTTCCGGCGAGTTCGTCATGAGCTATCCGCCCGGCATACCGATCCTCGCGCCGGGCGAGAGGATCACGCGCGAGATCGCCGCGTATATACGCTACGCCAAGGAGAAGGGCTGCGTGATCACGGGGCCCGAAGCGATGGACGCGAGCCGGCTCAACGTTCTGGAGGGAAGATAAATGGACGATCTTTGGTACAGCGAATACCACGCGCCGGGCGTCAAGCTCTCTATCAAGGTGCGGGCCCAGCTCCACACCGAGGTGAGCGACTATCAGAGCATCTCGGTCTACGATTCGTCGGAGTTCGGGCGCTTTCTGACGCTGGACGGGGTGCTGATGCTCACCGAGCGCGACGAGTTCATCTACCACGAGATGATCGCGCACGTGCCGATGGCGGTCAACCCCGCGATCAGGCGCATACTCGTCGTCGGCGCGGGGGACGGCGGCGTCGCGCGCGAGCTCTCGAAGTATCCGTCCATCGAGAAAATCGACATCGTCGAGATCGACCGCCGCGTGGTCGAGGTCTGCAGGGAGTTCCTCCCGCTGACGGCGATCGGCTTCTCCGACCCGCGCGTCAACCTCGTCTACGCGGACGGGCTGAAATTCGTCCGCCGCGCGGAAAACGCCTACGACCTCGTGCTCGTGGACTCCACCGACCCCTCCGGCCCCGGCGAGGTGCTGTTCACGAAGGAATTCTACGGGAACTGCCTGAAGGCGCTCACGGAAAAGGGCATACTCGTCAACCAGCACGAGAGCCCCTTCTACCGCGAGGACGCGAAGGCCATGCGCTTCGCCCACCGCCGCATTCTCTCGGCCTTCCCGATCGGCAAGGTGTATCAGGCGCACATCCCGACCTATCCGTCCGGCCACTGGCTGTTCGGGTTCGCCTCGAAGGGCCTGCACCCCGTGCGCGACCTGGACGGCGAGGCGTGGAAGAGGCTGGGCATCCGCACGCGGTACTACAATGTGAACATCCACCGGGGAGCGTTCGCGCTGCCCAATTACGTCGAGGAGATGCTGAAGAGGGATGAAGAATAAAGTTCAAACCTTCGTCGGCTGCACGGCCGGATACGACGAGGCGCGCGTCGCGCTGTTCGGCGCGCCGTTCGACGGCACGACCTCCTTCCGCCCCGGCGCGCGCTTCGGCCCGGCCGCGATCCGCGCGGAGTCCTTCGGAATCGAGACCTACTCGCCGTATGCCGACAGGGATCTGTTCGACTGCGCCGTGTTCGACGCGGGCGACCTCGAGCTTCCGTTCGGGAGCGCCGAGCGCGCGCTGGAGATCGTCGAGGTGGCGGCGGCGGAGATATTGTCCGACGGCAAAATTCCGTTCCTGCTCGGCGGGGAGCACCTCGTGACGCTCGCAGCGGCGCGCGCCGCGGTCCGGAGATACCCGGACATCGCCTTCGTGCACTTCGACGCCCACGCCGACCTGCGCGAGG
Source organism: Clostridiales bacterium (assembly GCA_012514855.1). Next base: position 269 of record JAAYZL010000219.1, on the reverse strand, counting down.
AATATGTCGGCGAGCCGCTCTCGCACGCCTCCGTGATGCGCCGCGTGTGGGACATGGCCGGCGACGGGCGCATCTTCCAGTTCGGCATACGCTCCGGCGACCGGGACGAATTCGCCTTCGCGCGCGGGCACACCGAGCTCCACCGGTTCGACCTCTCGGCCTTCTCGGAGGCGCTGGAGAGGATCGGGGGCCGCCCGGTCTACTTCACGCTCGACCTCGACGTGCTCGACCCCTCGTGCTTCCCCGGAACCGGCACCCCGGAGCCGGGC
>JAAYZL010000218.1 GCA_012514855.1 Clostridiales bacterium | reverse complement strand
TTCGGGCCGGTGATGATCAGCGCCGTGAAATCCCCGCCCATCCACAAAGTCGACGGCACGACCGTTTCCGGGTCGATCAGCGGGTGCCGCGCGCGCATCAGGTTCACGCGCCCCTCCCCGTTCAATTTTGGCGGCACGGCGCGCATCTCGCGCGATAGCGCCGCGCGCGCGAAGATCGCGTCGAGCTTCGAGAGCACCGCGATGTTGTTCCTGTACAGGTCGGCGTCCGGCGCGACGCGGTCGGAGAACTCGCCGAGTATCCGGTCGATCTCCTGCCGCTCCTTCAGCGACCACTGCTTCAGGTCGTTGCCGATCTCGACGACCGCCGCGGGCTCGATGAACAGCGTCGAGCCGCTGCCGGACTGGTCGTGCACGAGCCCCGGCACCGCCTGGCGGCTGTCCGCGCGCACCGGGATCACGTAGCGGCCGTTGCGCATCGTGATGATCGAGTCCTGCAGGTATTTCTGCATCGCGGACGAGCGGATGATCGCGTTCAGGCGCTCGCGCACCTTGTCGTTGAGCGTGCGGATGTGGCGGCGGATCTCGTAGAGCTCCGGGCTCGCGCGGTCGGCCATCTCGTCCTCGGAGAGGATCGCGTTGAAGATCTCCTCCTCGAGCGGGCGGTTCGTCGCGAGCGCCGACGCGAGCTCGGTGAGCCTCGGCGTGTCCTCGCGGTCGCCGACGAGCGATGCGCGCACCGACCGCGCCGCGCGCAGCCCCTCGGCGACCAGCAGCAGCGCCCGCATTGAGAGCGTCGCGCCGACCTTCGCCAGCTGCAGGTGCTCCGACACGTCCTGAAAATACGCCATCGGCGTGCCGCCGTGGTACGCGTAGGAGGTCAGCGCCTCCTCGGTCTCCTGCTGCAAAAGCCGCACCTCGAACGGGTCGCCCGACGGCCGGGCCGCGAGCGCCGCCGCCTTTCCGGGGTCGGTCATCGCGAGCTTCGCGAGCCTGTCGAGGATTTTCGGATATTCCAACACCCTGAGATTCCGGTCTTGCATAATTATTCTACTCCACGGAAGTAATGTCCGGTCGTCGTGCCGAGGCCGTCGAGCGCGGAGAGATCGGGCTTTTCCCCGTCCAGCGCCGCGCGGTGGGCTTTCACGACCGCCTCAATCGGCTCGCCCGCATCCAGCAGCAGCACCCAGCCGGACGCCCCCGGCAGCCGGTCGAATCTGCGCAGGAGAGACATCGGAACGCTGTTGAGCACCTCGATCAGGCAGCCCTCGCCCGACGCGATGCGCCTAAGCGGGAAGCCGACGCCCAGCCGGTCGGTCAAGGACAGCCCGTCGAGGGTTTCGGGCGCGCCGTCGTTCGGAGACTTTTTGAAATCACACCGCCGGCAGTCCGCGTGGCAGCCGGGGAGCGCCCAGTTCGCGCGGAGCGGACAGTGCCTTAGCGTCATCAGCGGCACGCGGCCCCACACGACGAGCTCCTTTTCGCCCGGAAGCGCCGCGATCTGGCGCGCGGTCAGCTCGACCGACGGAATGTAGCGCGAAACGCCCGCCTCCGTAATTGCGCGCGAATTGAACAGGTTCAGCGGGTATCCGGCGCGCTTCTCCCCCGGCCAATCTAGCGCCAGATGCGTTGCGTTCGTCCGGTAGGCGGCCGCGATGCGGCCGGCGTTCGCGTTCGCCCAGCGGTGGATGTCCGCGAGCGTCGCCGTATTCGCGACCTGCGGGAGCACAAGCGCGAACGAATGCCCGTTCAGTTCTTCCAGCGCCCGGTCGAGCGCGTCCGTTCGCAGGTCGTCCGGCGCGAGCGCGATCTCGTCCGCGCCCGCCGAAAGCGCCCGAAGCAGCGCGTCCGGGTCGGCGGACTGCGCGATGAGCCGCGTCCTCGCCGCCTCGGGGCGGGAAATCGCCGGGAACGCCGCCGGGCAGACGCGCTTCCTGTACGGTTCCAGCCGGAGGGTTGACAGCCCGTCGAGCGCGCTTCGGCGCAGCGCGTTCAGCTGCGACATCGCGGCGAACGCCGTGTCGTCCGCGTCGATTTCGACCTCGTCGATCTTGTACGCGGTGCCGCCGGTTTTTTCGATCTGTTCGCGCGCGCGGCCGGGGTCGAACGGCCGCTTCTCGGCGCGCACGACGGTGTCGCCGGCGGCGGAAAACGCGAACGTCCCGTCCGAGACCGTCAATTGCATCGGCTCCCCGACCCGAAGCGCCAGAGAGGCCGAGACCGGCACGAACCTGCGCGGCATTTGATAGCTTTCCCGCGCGCGGGCCATCTGCCTTTCGTCGACGAGCCGGAAGATTCTGCCCCGCGCGGCGACCCTCGCCCCCGCGCGGCCCTCGAGCCTGACGGGAACGTCCTCCGCCCCCCGCGCGACCAGCGCGTCCTCCGCGGAGACGTCCTTCAGGAGCCGCCCGTTTTCCGCGACGAGCACTCCGACGTGGTTCGGGCGCTCCGGAAACACGATGTCGGAGTCGCGCATCCCCCGGAGGTAGCCGCGGCCGAACCCGCCGCGGTTGAAGATCTGCAAAAGCGCCTCGCGGTCCCCGTCCGCCGCCGGCTCGCCGTCGAGCGCTCTCCTGTAAATCGCGGTCGCGATCGCGACGTACTCCGGGCGCTTGAGCCTGCCCTCGATCTTGAACGACGAAATCCCGGCCGTTTGCAGCGCGCCGAGCTCGTCGACCAGCATCAGGTCGCGCGTCGAGAGCAGGTACCCCTCCTTCTCGCGAAGCCTATACGGGAGCCTGCACGGCTGCGCGCACATGCCGCGGTTGCCGCTCCTCCCCCCGACGAGGCTCGAAAAAAGGCACTGACCGGAGCAGCTCACGCACAGCGCGCCGTGGCAGAACGCCTCGAGCTCGACGCCGAGGCCCCGGCACTTTTCGATCTCCGGGAGCGGCATCTCCCGGGCGAGCACCGCGCGCGAAAAGCCGCGGTCGCGCAGGAATTCGACGCCCTGCCCATTGTGGACGGCCATCTGCGTGCTCGCGTGCAGCTTGATTTCAGGCGCGATCGCCCTGACCGACGCGGCGACGCCCAAATCCTGCACGATCGCCGCGTCCGCGCCCGCCTCCGCGATCTCTCTGATCTGCCGGTCGAGCCCGGGAAGCTCGTCCTCGCGCACGAGCGTGTTGAGCGTCACATACGAAAGCACGCCGCGCAGGTGGCAAAATTCGATCGCCTCTCGAAGCCCCGCTCCGTCGAAGTTGTCCGCGCCGCGCCGGGCGTTGAAGGCCAGCGCGCCGAGATACACCGCGTCCGCGCCGTTTTCGACCGCCGCTTTGAGCGCCTCCATCCCCCCGGCCGGGGCGAGGAGTTCCGTCATTTTTTCGCCTCGGACGACTGGCGCGCCTCCTCGAGCTCCTTGCGCAGCCGGTTGATCTCGTCGTGCGCCTTGAGCATGTCGTCACAGATGTTCATCGCCGCGAGCACCGAGAGCTGCGCCTGCGGAAGCCGCGTCGCCAGCGAAAGCTCGTTCATCTTGCGGTCGACGTACGAGGCCACGCGCTGCACGTGCGCCTCGTCGTCGTAGCTGGCAATCGTGTAGTCCTTGCCCGCGACCCGCACCGTGGTCCGGATTTTCTGCATACCAAATCCTCCCGCTTTCCTGTTCTACTGCTTGTCGGCGTGTCAATGCCGTATATGACCCGCCGACCCGCAATCCGCAGGCGGATTGCTAAGCATTATCTTACCACAAAAGCGGCCGCGGTACAAGCGATTTGCCGAACGGTTAATGCAAGTGCGGGATGAATGAATATGCAAATCTTAACTTCCGGCCCGTTGATTTCCATGCGGCCCGATGCTAAAATCGTAGCCACACCAAGGCAAGCGCCGAATAAATCGGAGCTTGACGGGAGGAAGTGGAGGGAAACCAATGCGAATCGCCTTTTCGACGATTGGATGTCCGGACTTCGATTGGGTCGACATCTACACGATGGCAAAGGACTTTCAATTTGACGGCATCGAGATCCGTGGCATCGGCCGCAACATACACGCCGTGACCGCCGCCCCGTTCACGCCGCGCCGCATCAACCAGACCATCCAGAAACTGAGCGATCTGCGGCTTACGATTCCCTGCCTCTCCTCCAGCACGCCGCTCAAGGACGATGCCGACCGCGAGGCGGCGATCCTCGAGATCACCGAGTACATCGAGCTCGCCGAGCAACTCGGAACGCCCTGCATCCGCGTGCTCGCCGACCGCGACGCGCACCCCGAAGGCGAGGTCGACGACGAGAAGATCGTTCGGGCGCTTTTGCTCCTGGCCGACCGCGCGAAGGGCAGGGGCGTGAAGCTGCTCGTCGAGACGAACGGCGTCTACGCGGACACCGCGCGGCTTCGCAAGCTGCTCGACCGCGTCGACCGGGAGGAAGTCGCCGCGCTCTGGGACATCCACCACCCGTACCGCTTCTTCGGGGAGGAGCCGGAGACGACCGTCCGGAACCTCGGACAATACATCCGCCACGTGCACGCGAAGGACTCGGTCGTCGAAAACGGCCGCATCGCCTACCGGATGATGGGCGAGGGCGATCTGCCGATCTATCGGATGCTCGACTGCCTGCGGGACAATGACTACGACGGCTTCGTGTCGCTCGAGTGGGTCAAGCGCTGGATGCCCGACCTGACCGACGCGGGCATCGTGTTCCCGCACTTCGCGCACTTCATCAATACCTACTCCGCGGAATGCCTTCAAACGGACAACCGCGGAACCGGCAAGTACCCGTGGCCGAAGGAGCACCTGATCGACCTGACGTTCCCGGAGGTGCTCGACCGCGTCGTCAAGGAGTTCCCCGACCAATACGCGTTCCGCTACACGGCGTGCGACTACACGCGCACCTACTCGGAATTCCGCGACGACGTCGACCTGTTCGCGCGCGCGCTGATCGCGATGGGCGTCAAGCGCCGCGACCACGTGGCGATCTGGGCGACGAACATACCGCAGTGGTTCGTCACCTTCTGGGCGGCGGTCAAGATCGGCGCGGTGCTCGTGACCGTCAACACCGCCTACAAGGTGCACGAGGCCGAGTATCTGCTGCGCCAGTCGGACACGCACACGCTCGTGATGATCGACGGCTACAAGGATTCGAACTACGTCCAGATCATCAACGAGATCTGCCCGGAACTCAAGGCCACCGCGCCGGGCGAGCTGTTCAGCAAGCGGCTGCCGTATCTTCGCAACGTCATCTCCTGCGAGTCCGACCAGCCGGGCTGCTTTTCGTGGGAGGGCGCGCTCTCGCTCGCAAAGAACGTGCCGATGAGCGAGGTCTACCAGCGCGCGCGCCAGCTCGACCGCCACGACGTGTGCAACATGCAGTATACGTCCGGGACGACGGGCTTCCCGAAGGGCGTCATGCTCACGCACTACAACGTCGTCAACAACGGAAAGGCGATCGGCGACTGCATGGATCTGTCGAGCTACGACCAGCTCATGATCCAGGTGCCGATGTTCCACTGCTTCGGCATGGTGCTCTCGATGACGAGCTCCATGACCCACGGCGCTACGATGTGCCCGATGCCGTATTTC
>JAAYZL010000217.1 GCA_012514855.1 Clostridiales bacterium | reverse complement strand
CTATGATATAGTGTTTCCTGCAAAAACACAAGTGTATTTTCTGGGTAGACACGTAAAAGGTTGGTAATCGGCGGAAAGGGACGAACGACATGAAAATCGGATTGCTCGGCATGGGGACGATCGGCTCAGGCGTATATGAGATACTGGAAAAGCGGGGCGACATCGAGGTCGCGCGCGTGCTGGACCTGCGCAAGATCGCGGGCCTCGGCGACCGGCTGACCGCGCGCTTTGAGGACATCCTGGAGGATGGATCGATCGGCACCGTCGTCGAGCTGCTCGGCGGCCTCGAGCCCGCGCACGAATACGTCGTCCGCTCGATGCGCGCCGGCAAGAACGTCGTGACCGCGAACAAGCTGATGGTCTCGCGCCATTTCGACGAGATTTTGAGAACCTCGCAGTCCAACGACGTGGCGTTTCGGCTGTCGGCATGCGTCGGCGGCGGCATTCCGTTTGTGCACAACCTGCTGCGCGCGCGCCGCGCGGATCACATACTCTGGGTCGGCGGCATCGTCAACGGCACGACGAATCTGATTCTGGACACGATGCAGTCCTTGGACGCGGGCTTTCAGGAGGCGCTTAAGGAGGCGCAGCGGATGGGATATGCCGAGGCCGACCCGAGCAGCGACATCGACGGCGTCGACGCGCGCTCGAAGCTCACGATCGCGATGAACCTCGCGTTCGACGGCGTCGCGGACACGAACGCGGTGTTGACCGAGGGCATCCGCAACCTGACCGGGCGGGACATCCGGTGCTTCAAGAAGCTCGATCGCGTCTGCCGCTTCCTCTCGGGCGCCCGGCGGCTGGAAAACGGCGCGGCGTCCGCCTACGTCGAGCCGACGCTCGTGCGCCCGGACGCGCCGGAGGCCGCGGTGCGCAAAAACGACAACATGATCTCGTTCGAGGGCGCGTACGCGGGCGTGCAGCGCTATATCGGGCAGGGCGCAGGCAAGCTCCCGACGGCCTGCGCGATCGTCGGCGACCTGATCGACATCGACCGCCAGCGGCACCTCTCGCCGTTTACGACGAACGGAGCGCCGATCGAGATCGACAACGCGCGCGTCGAGCACCGCTACTACGTGCGCACGGCGGCCGGGCTCGGCGTCCCGGCGGAGCGGATCGGCGAAAACGCGTACCGCACGGAGCCGGTCAGCGTGGAACGGATGCACGCGCTCGCCGAAGCGCTGCGCGTCCAGGACCCCGGCACGTTCTTCGCGGGCATGCGCGACGAATGACCCCCAAGGGTTTCCCGGAGCCGCGCGGGCGGCTCGGACATAGAATGCTTTGATTGGATAAGGATGTGACGGACATGAAGGCGTACAATGTGGCGATTCTCGGCGCGACCGGGGCGGTCGGGCGCGAGATGCTCAAGGTGCTCGGGGAGCGCAATTTCCCGGTCGGGACGCTTAAACTTCTCGCGAGCGCGCGCAGCGCCGGAAAGGTGCTCGACGGCCATGTGGTCGAGGAGGCCGCCGAAAGCTCGTTTGCGGGCTTCGATATCGTGCTCGGCGCGGCGTCGAACGACCTCGCGAAGCGGCTCGCGCCCGCGACCAAGGCGGCGGGCGCGGTGTTTATCGACAACTCGAGCGCGTTCCGGATGGTCGGGGACGTGCCGCTCGTCGTCCCGGAGATCAACCCGGAGGACGCGAAAAAGCACGGCGGCATCATCGCGAACCCGAACTGCTCGACGATCATCGCGCTGATGGCGATCTATGCGCTCAACAAAATCTCGCCGATCGAGCGCATCACCGCCTCTACGTATCAGGCCGTGTCCGGCGCGGGCGCGGGCGGCCTCGCGGAGCTCGAAAAGCAGGTTCGGGACTACGCCGACGGGAACGCCCTTGAAAACGGCGCGTTCCCCTATCCGATACTGTTCAACCTGATCCCGCAGGTCGGCGCCCCCTGCGAAAACGGCTACACGACCGAGGAGATGAAGATGCAGAACGAGGGCCGCAAGATCCTGCACCTGCCGGAACTGCGCGTCGCCTGCACGTGCGTGCGCGTGCCGGTTCTGCGCTCGCACTCGGTCAGCATGACCGTGCGCACGAGAGAGAAGATTTCCGTCGCCGCGGCGCGCGCGGCCGTCGCGGTCGCCCCCGGCTGCAAATTGGTCGACGACCTCGCGCAAAAGAGGTATCCGATGCCGCTCGATACGAGCGATCAGGACACCGTGTTTGTCGGCCGCATCCGCGACGACCTGACCGACGACCGCGCGCTCAACCTGTTCTGCGCCGGCGACCAGATCCGAAAGGGCGCGGCGACGAACGCCGTGCAGATCGCGGAGCTGCTGATCTGACATGCGCTTTTGTCCATCCGACCGCGCGCGGAGGGGAAAATCCCCCTTCGCGCGATTTTTGTTTACAACCGGCGGGGTTTATAATATAATCCGAATTGGGAGAATAATGAAAAAAGGTGAGCGGAATGAAGCGCGTCGTATCCATTGCCCTGATTCTGGCTGTCCTGCTGGTTCCCGCGTGCGGCAAGGCCTTCGTCCGCCTGATTCACGAGGGAGACGGGTTCCAGGTGCCCTGCTACGACCTGAGCCGGTACAGGCCGCTCTCGACGGAATACGCGACCGACGTCATCATACTCTGCGTCGTCGAGGACGCGCTCGTCGAGACCTACCTGATCGTCGCGCGGATCGACTCGCTCGACCCGTACAACTACATGCCGGTGTTCGTAAAGACGAGCGACATGTACGCGCTGTTCGACCGGTACGTGTATCTGGACACCTTCAACACGCTTGACTACCTCCTGTCGTATTACGGGACGCTTTCGCAGGGAAGCCGGGGAAGCGCCGTCCGCGACCTGCAGTACGCGCTGATCGCCCTCGGCTACCTCGCCGGCGCGGCGGACGGCGTCTACGGGGCGAAGACGAAGGCGGCGGTTGCGGCCTTCCAGCGCGATTTTATGAGCATCGCCGACGGCGTCGCCGACCCGTACACCCAGGTGCTGATCTACGGCATGAGCCAGAATTGGACGACCTCGAACACCGTCATCGTGCCCGCCGCGGTTCCGACGCCCGCGCCGACGCCGCTCGCGTTCCCCGTCGCGGACAGCCTCGGGTTCGACCTGGCGCAATTCGAGGACAACGTCTACTTCGAGCTGATCCCCGATCCGGAAAACCTGGTCGAGCGGGTCGCGCACATCGGCGACCTGTACGACCTGTACGGAACCCCGTACACCGGGGATTCGGAGGTCGTCGAGCTCAACGCCGACATCCTGCTCACCGACTTCTTCGGCCCGTTCGTGTGCCTGCGCATTTCGGTCGGGTATCCGACCTCGGTCGAAAACAGCATCGACATGGCCAAGGAAATGCTGGACCTGACGCCCTGGGTCTACGTGTCGCTGCCCCAGAGCGGCATTTCCTACCGCTCCGAGCCGATCAGCGCGGCCGTGCGGTCCTACGCCGCGGACGACATGGTGCTCGCGACGATCACGCTGCCGATCGGCGAGTCGCTCGAAGCGGTGCTCGGCATGGTCGACAACGAACGCGTCAGCTTTTCGTTCAGCGTCGACGGCGATCCCGTGCGCTTCGACATGACCGAGCAGCAGATGGCGTTCCTCATCGACCTCTACGACATGTACATGGCCGCGGGCGGCTATACCGGCAACGCGCTCCGAACGCTCGACGAGACGTACTTCGCCGAGATCATCGAGGACAGCGCCCCCGCGCCCACGCCGAAGCCCGGCGCGCGCTCGGATTTCCAGGTGCTTTCCTCCGGGAAAAACCCCTGATTTTAACAGGCCCCGCTTGACATATCCGCCGGACTTCGGATATAATCGGAGTGCTGTGAACGGAAGCAGTACGCTTTGCGCGCGCGTTCAGAGAGCCGCCGGTCGGTGCGAGGCGGAGGCGCGGCGGGCGGAACTCGTCCCGGAGCATCCATATGCCCGTATGGCGGCCGCCCCCGTTACAGGGCGTTGAGTGGGCCTTCGGCCAACAAGAGTGGTACCGCGAAAGGTGCGTGCGCCTTCCGTCTCTTTGACGGAGGGCGTCGATTTTTGGAAAAGAGGAGCATCCCCATGAACAACATCCCCGCGTATTCCCCGGGCGCCGTCGAGAAGAAGTGGCAGAGGCACTGGGACGAAGTCCACGCCTTCGCCGCCGACAAATCGCACGACCGGCCGAAGTTCTATCCGCTGATCGAGTTCCCGTACCCGTCCGGGGCGGGGCTGCACGTCGGCCACCCGCGCTCGAACACCGCGATGGACATCATCGCGCGCAAGCGGCGCATGGAGGGCTACAACGT
>JAAYZL010000216.1 GCA_012514855.1 Clostridiales bacterium | reverse complement strand
GTCAGGATGGCGCGGCTTCACAACAACGCGAACATGATCGCGCTCGGCGCGCGCGTGATCGGCGAGGACACGGCGAAGCTGCTCGTGGACACGTTCCTCGAGACGCCGCACGAGGGCGGCCGGCACGGAATCCGCGTCGCTCTGATCGACAGCCTTCCGAAGGAATGAGCGCGTACGCGGCGGTCAAGCGCGCGCTCGACGCCGCCCTGTCGCTGCTCGCGATGGCGGCGCTGTCGCCGGTGTTTCTGCTGGCCGCGCTCGCGGTCAAAACGACCTCGCCGGGGCCGGTTCTGTTTCTGCAGAAGCGCGTCGGGCGGGGCGGGCGGCTGTTCACGATCCTCAAATTCCGCACGATGCGCACCGACACGCCGCGGGACACCGCGACGCATCTGCTTTCCGACCCCGGGCGCTTCATCACGCCGATCGGCGCGTTTCTCCGGAAATCGAGCCTCGACGAGCTGCCGCAGCTCGTGAACGTGCTCCGCGGCGACATGTCGCTGATCGGCCCGCGCCCGGCGCTCTTCAACCAGTACGACCTGATCGAGGCGCGCGAGGAGGCCGGCGTCAACGCGGTGCGGCCGGGGCTGACCGGCTGGGCGCAGATCAACGGCCGCGACGAGCTGCCGATCCCGGTCAAGGTGCGCTACGACAGGGAGTACGTCGAGAACTTCGGCTTCCGGATGGACGTCAAGTGCTTCTTCGGCTCGATCGCGTGCGTGCTGCGCGGCGCGGGCGTGCGCGAGGGCCGCTCGGGGGGGAAGAAGAGTGCGTAGCGTGCTGATCGCGGGCGAGGGGAGCTTCATCGGGACGGCGGTCGGGAAAAGGCTCGCGGAATTCCCCGATGGTTACTCCGCAACCGCGATCGACATGCGGGGGGATTCGTGGCGGGCGTTCGACTTTGCGGGCTTCGACAGCGTCGTGCACGTCGCGGGCATCGCGCACGTGTCGCCGAAGCCGGCGATGCGCGCGCTGTACGAGGCCGTCAACCGCGACCTCGCGATCGAGACCGCCGCGCGCGCGAAGGGCGCGGGCGTCCGGCAATTCATCTTCCTGTCGAGCGGCATCGTGTTCGGAAATGCCGCGCCCGCCGGGAGGGACTTCGAGATTTCCCCGGACACGGTTCCCGCCCCGTCGAACGCCTACGGGCAGAGCAAGCTCGACGCCGAAAACGGCATCCGCGCGCTCGAGGGGGATTCGTTTCATGCGGCGATACTGCGCCCGATGATGGTGTTCGGCTCGGGCTGCCGCGGGAATTACACGCAGCTTGCGCGCTTCGCAGACCGCTTCCCGCTGTTCCCCGACTTCCCGAACCGGCGCGGCACGGTGTACATAGAGCACCTCGCGGAGCTGATCCGGCTGCTGATCGACCGGGGATGCGGCGGGACGTTCCACGCGCAGGACGCGGTCGTCTCGACGTCCGATTTCGTCCGCGCGATCGCCCGGGCGCGGGGAAAGAACATGGCGTTCCCGCGCTGCCTGAACCCGCTTCTCAGGCTTTTCGGGCGCGTAGGCGTCGTGCGCCGCGCGTTCGGCGGCTTCTGCTACCGCGAGGACATGGCCTGCGGGCTTCCCTATCAAGCGCTTTCGTTTGCGGAATGCGTCCGAAGAACGGAGGTTGGACATGGCTGACCTGACCGCGATCATTTTGACGAAGAACGAGCAGAAGAACCTGCCGGACTGCCTGAAGTCCGTCGCGGGCTTCGCGAGCCGCGTCGTCGTCGTCGACTCGGGAAGCGGCGACCTGACCGGGGACATCGCGCGCGAGTTCGGCGCGGAGTTCGTGTTCCACCCGTTCGAGAGCCACGCGCGGCAGTTCAACTGGGCGCTGGACAACGCAGATATCCGCACCGAGTGGGTGCTTCGCATCGACGCCGACGAGCGGCTGACCGACGCGGTGAAGGCCGAGTGCGAGCCGCTCTTGCAGCTCCCGCGGGAGAGCGGCGTCCACGGCGTCTCGATGGAGGCCGTGTTCTACATGCTCGGGAAACCGCTGCGCTTCGGCGGCGCGAAGAAGCGGAAGCTGATGATCTTCCGCAACGGCGTCGGGCGCATCGAGGACCGGCCGATCGACGAGCACACCGTGCTCTCGGAGGGGCGCGAGGTGCTCATCCGCGCGAAGTTCGACCACCGCGACTTCAAGTCCGTCCACTTCTTCGCCGAAAAGCTCAACTGGTACGCGACGCGCGAGGTGCTGGCCGTGCTCGGACCCCCGGACGGAGGCGCGCGGCTCGACGGGCGCATTCGCCGCACGAGGAAGCTCAAGAGCGGGCTCTACTACCGGTTCCCGAAGTTCCTGCGCGCGTTCTGCGTGTTCGTCTTCCGCTATGTGTTCCAGCTCGGCTTCCTCGACGGCAGGCCGGGGCTCATCTACCACTTCATGTACAGCTTCATGTACCGCTTCCTCGTCGACGCGAAGCTCTACGAGGCGGAGCGGACTTCCGCACCGGCGGCCCCGCTGTCGGCGCTGGACGCGGGGGAATAGCGATGAAGGCGCTGCACGTGTTCACGGTCGCCGTCACCCGAAACGGCATCACGATGTTCGCGCTCGAGCGCGCGGACGTGCTGCGACAGGCCGGGGTCGCGATGGACTTCGCCGCCGGGAACGCGGTCGAGCCGACGCTCTTGAGGGAGATCGAATCGCACGGCATCCATGTCCACAAGCTCTCGAACCGCCGCGGCGGCCTCGCGTACGTGCGCGAGCTCGCCGGGCTGATCCGCGAAAACCGATACGACCTCGTGCACGCGCACGGCAACTCGTCGTCGCTGTTCGTCGAGATGCTCGCGGCGGCGCTCGCGGGCTGCAAGCTGCGCGTCGCGCACAGCCACAACACGACGTGCCTGCACCCGAGGCAGGACCGGCGGCTCCGCCCGCTGTTCTACATGAGCTACACGGCCGCCGCCGCCTGCGGGACGGACGCCGGGAAATGGCTGTTCGGGCGCAGGAAGTTCACGGTGCTCCCCAACGCCGTCGACGCGAACCGCTTCCGGTTCGACCCGGCGGCGCGAAAAGCCGTCCGCGAAGAATTGGGGCTGGGAAATGCGCTCGTCGTCGGCCACGTCGGGCGCTTCAACGACCAGAAGAACCACGCGTTTTTGCTGGAGATTTTTCGGGAGCTGCTCAAGCGCCGCCCGGACGCGCATTTGCTGCTCGTCGGCGACGGCTTCCACGAAAAGACCCTCCGCGAGCGCGCGAAGGCCCTCGGGGGCAGCGTGCTGTTCACCGGCAGCGTGCCCGACCCGGAGCGCTTCCTCGCGGCGATGGACGTGATGGCGCTGCCGTCTTTGTACGAGGGCTTCCCGACGGTGCTGCTCGAGTGGCAGGCGGCGGGGCTCCCCTCGCTCGTCAGCGACACGGTCACGCGGGAGGCGGCGCTGACAAAGCTCGTCCGGTTCCTGCCGCTCGGCGCGGGCGCGGCTTCGTGGGCGGAGGCGCTGCTCGCGCTCGACCGCCCCGACCGCGCCCAAGCGAGCGCGGACGCGACCGAGTTCCTCCTCAGCGCAGGATACGACCTCGGCCGCGCCGCCGAAAAGATGTTGCATTTTTATACGGAGCTTTCCAAGAGATAATCAGTGCCTTGCCTGCTTCGCCATTCTTTCCAGCACCAGCGCCTCGTATTTTTCCGGCTCCTCGAGCACCTTCGCGATGCCGATGACGCCGCAGTTGTCCGGCGACTCGGCGACGCGGGTCGGGATGCCGAGCCTGTCGCCCAGCCGCTTGTCGAGCCCGGCGATCGCGGCTCCCCCGCCCGCGAGCACGCAGCCCGCGTCGTTGAGGTCGGCGGAGAGCTCCTCCGGCGCGTTGTCGACGACCGAGGCGACCATGAACACGAGCTCGCCCACGACCTCCTCGCACGCGCGCGCGACCATTTCCGGCTCGACCTCGAGGATCTCCGGCACGCGCTTCTGGAGGTTCAGCCCGGCGACCGGCATCGACACCGGCGCGGGGCGGTCGGTCAGCGCGGTCGCCATCGCCTGCTTGATGTCCTCGGCGGTCTTGGGGCCGATCAAAAATCCCTTTTCGGTTCGAAGCATCCGCTGAATCCTCTCGTCGATGCGCCCGACGCCGTAGGGCAAATACGCGCTCGCGGCGACGAGCCCGCGCGTAAACAGCGTCGAGGTGATCTTGCCCGCGCCGACGTCGACGATCAGGGACGCCTGCGGGTTCATAATGTCGAGCCCCGCGCCGAGCGCGGAAGCCGCGTCGGAGTTGATGAGCCCCGCCTCCAAAGCGCCCGCGTCGAGCGCGGCCTGCAAAAGCGCCTCCCGCTGCACCGCCCGCGCGTGCGCCGCGCAGGTTAGGAGCGCGCGGAGCCGCTTGCCCTTTCTCTTTTCCTCGGTCATGTAGTAAAGCCACTGAAGGAGCTTCTGCGCGTGGACGTTGTTCTTCAGCGTCCCGTCGTGAAGCGGAAAGTGCACCGACACGCCCTCGCAGGTGCGCCCGTACACGGAAAAGGCCGCGTCGCCCGCGTTCACCGGCACGTCGCGCCCCTCGCGCAGCGCGAGCGCCGCCGCCTGCGAGAGCACCGGCCCCTCCGTCGGAAGCGCCGCGCGGACGCTGCGCGTGCCGAGATCAATGCCCATTTCCCAGCGCATGTTCATCCCTCCCGTCTGACAATTATAGCATACGCCCGGCGCCTCCGGGCGGCCGCGCAAAAATATTTCCAGGATTTTGCCGAATCAGTATATTGCCGTCATAGTTCGTGCATACTCTGTATCAGCAAGCAGTTTGGAGGGGAAATATATGGAACAGGCGGTTTCTCGCACGGGAAGACGTACGGGCTGGAACGAATTTGAGAACAATCTCCTCTGGGAAACGGCGGACGAGGCACAGCAGCAGGGCCTTCCCCTGAAGGCCGTATTCGAGCGCATTGCCGAAAAGACGGGTCGCCGCCCCAACAGCATACGGAATTACTATTATGCGCAGGTACAGAAGAGGGAGGGCGGCCAGGAGCGCACGGCGCGCTTCGTGCCGTTTACACAGCAGGAGGTCGACTGGCTGATGGAGCAGGTGCTGACCGCCCGCTCGCAGGGGCAGAGCGTGCGCTCCTGTCTGCAGAAGCTCTCCGGCGGCGACCACAGCCTGATGCTGCGCTACCAGAACAAGTACCGGTCGATCATCAAGAGCCGGCCCGACTACGTCCGCCACATGGTCGAGCGGCTGAACGCGCGGGGGATACTCTGCGATCAGCCGCAGGTCAACCACCGCATCCGCCCCGACATGTCGGCGGCCTGCCAGGGTCTCGTCGACGAGGCCCGGCGCATGGGCGACGCGGAGCTCGCGCGCGCTCTCGACACCCTGACGAGGCACCTGCTCGGCATGCGCGATTCCGGCGGCTCGAGCGATCTGATCGACGCGGCGCAGCGGGTCGTCGACGAGGCGAAGCTGTTCCTCGCGACCCCCGAGGACGAGCGCTCGAAGGCGCTGCCGGAGTTCTGCGAGCTGCTCGCGGAGAGGGTCGGGGCGCTGGAGGCATATCTGCCGGTCGAATGACAGAAAAATGCGAGGCGGCCGCGCGTTTGATCCGCGCGGCCGCTTCGTATTTTTATGCGATCAATCGACGGCTTCGCTCTCCCGCATCGCGAGTATCGTCCTTTCGATCAGCTCGTCGAGCGTCCAGTTGAGCATCTCCGCCCCCTGCAGGATCACGTCGCGGGAGCAGCCGGCGGCGAATTTTTTGTCCTTGAACTTTTTTTTGACGGAGCCCACCTCGAGGTCCTGGACGCTTTTGGACGGGCGCATGACCGCCGCCGCGCCGATCAATCCGGTCAATTCGTCCGCGGCGAACAGCACCTTTTCCATTTCGTGCTCGGGCTTGACGCCCGCGGCGATCCCGTAGCCGTGGCTCACGACCGCGCGGACGAGCTTCTCGTCCCAGCCGCGCGCGCGGAGGATTTCCCCCGCCTTTTTGCAGTGCTCGTCCGGGAATTTTTCAAAATCGATGTCGTGCAGAAGCCCGACCGTCGCCCAGAAGTCCGCCTCGCCGCCGTAGCCCAAGCGAACGGCGTACCAGCGCATCACGTCCTCGACGACCCGCGCGTGCTTCAGGTGGAATTCCCCTTCGTTGTACTCGGTGAGCAGCTTCCATGCGTCGTCTCTGGTGTACATCCGTCCGTCCTCCCTTATCGATCGCCGGCGTGCGGTACCGTACCTCCGCCCGCCGACACGCAAAACCCTCGGTTTTTCTGTTCTCTCATTTTCAGCAGCAGAAGTAATACCCGCGCGACCCGCAGCAGCAGGAGAGCAGAAGCTGCGACAGGCACAGCCACGTGCAGGCGCTGTTCAGATTCGGCGCGCCGTAGCGCTTGCCGGCGGCCCGGTAGCTCTGGCCCGCGTACTCGAGCTGGTGCAGAAACTGCCGGTACTCGAGGTTCGTCGGGTCCATGCTGACCGCCTGCCGCGCGTAGTTGAGCGCCGCGATGCTGTTGCCGAGCCCGCTGTTCGCCGCCGCCGCGTAGTAATACCAGCGCGCGCCGCGGTCCTGGATGGCCTCGAGCACGTTCAGCGCCTCCTGATAGCGGCCGGCGTTGATGAAGTTGCGCGCGGCTTGCATCTGCGGGCTCTCCTGCGCGGTCTGCTGTCCCCACCAGCCGCCCCAGTTCTCCCAACCATAATTGCCGGCGCCGCCGTACCCCTGCCGCCCATAGCCGCCGGCGGAGCCGGAGCTTCCGGGGCCGGAATTTCCGGCGGTCGAGCGGTTCATGATCTGCGAATAGGCGGCGTTGATCTCCTTCATTCTGGCCTCGGCCTCGGCCGAGCCGCCGTGCAGGTCCGGGTGGTACTGCTTTGCGAGCTTGCGGTATGCGGCCTTGACCTCGTCGTCGGACGCGTTCGGAGAGAGCCCGAGTACCCGGTAGGGGTCCTGTATCATCTTGCCTCTCCCTTCCGCCTCGCCTGTATGGAAAGATACCCCGTCCACACGCCCGAGTAGAGTATGTTGCGCAGGATTTCGACGTCCTCGACGAGCGGCAGCTTCTCAAACGCGCGCGTGCACCCGGCGATCAGCATCTCAAGCGCCGCGCGCACGACCTCCTCGAACGCCTCGCCGTTCAGCTCCGAGAGCGGGTTGTACGCGCCCTTCCTGCGGTCGTCCTCGAGGTCGTCGTAGGCGTCCATCACGTAGATGAATCTGCCGAGCTCCGAACCCATTTCGCGAAGCGTCTCCGCCCATTGGTCGTCCCGGTAGCAGAACAGCTCGCCCAGCAGCGCGCCGAAGCAGTTCGCCGGGGCGTCGACGCCCCCGCCGCGGCGCTTTTCGATCTCCGAGAGCGCCCGGATGCCCTTTTCGATCGCCGCGCACTTTTCGGGGTAGAGCAGCTCGACCCGGCGGTAGCGGTTTTTCAGCAGCCCCGCCTCCGTGCGCCGGACGAGGTTGCGGTCGTCCGCCCAGTCGTCCCGGAACTTGTGGTACGCGAGCGCGACGTTCATGTCCGCCGCGTAGTCGGAGAACATCGTCAGCACGTAGGCGTGCCGCTTGCCGGGGCGCATCCAGCAGCGCTCCGTGCCGCGCTTCTCGATCGGCTCGTAGAGCGAGTTCAGCACCGTCAGCAGAAACGTCATGTCGAAGCTCAGCGTCATCTGCCCGCGCAGCCCGTGGCGCGTGCGAAGCGCGCGGCACAGCCCGCAGTAGAGCGCCTGAAACCGCTCGCGCTCGGCTTCCGAAAGCGCGTCCCGGTTCGCCATCACGTAGCCGAACATCTACGCCTTTACCTTGAACGCGTGCTTGCAGCTTCCGCAGGTCAGCGTGCCCTCGCCCGAGCCGCGCTTCAGCTTCAGCCACGCGCGGCACTTCGGGCAGCGGAAATACTTGTACTCCCGGCGGTTCTTGAAGCGGGCGCGCGCCTGCGGGACGCCGGTGCGAATCCTTGCCGAAATCTGCAGGTACTTGGCGTTTTCCGAGACCCTCCGCGACACGTTTTTCGAAAACACGCGCAGAAGGCTCAAAATCAAGATCGCGAGCCCGACGTACCCCATGAACCAGATCGGCCGGAACATCCCCAGGGCGTAAAACGCGAGAGCGACCCACAGCATGAACCGCGAAAGCTGGTCGTAGCCGTGCCTGCCCTGCATGAACCGCGCGAACGCGTACCGGAATTTTTGAAACATCTGACACTCGTCCTTTCGTCCAACACAATGTATACCAAAGCGCGCGCGCTGTCAAGCGGTTGGTTATGAAAATAGAACCGATATCGCAAACCTTCATCAAGTTCTAATCAACCCGCCCGATTTGTTGCGGAAATTTCCAGAATCGGGTATAATACGAATAAAAAATAGAAATGCGTCCAAAGCGGCGAGGAATTTTTCTGCCCCGCAAGGAGCCGGAGCGGGGCGTAGCCCCCGGGACCTGCGTTGAGCGGAGAGCGACATAGCGGGGCGGGAAAAGGGCCGCCGCGACGATGCCTTGATGTTTAGAGTTCGTATCTTATACGGGGAGGGGTGCGGATGGACGAGTTCTTCATGCGCGCGGCGCTTGCGGAGGCCGAGGAAGCGCTTTCCGCCGGCGAAACCCCGGTCGGCTGCTTAATCGTCCGGGGCGGCGAGATCCTTTCCCGCGCGCGCAACCGCCGCGAGGAGCTTCATGACCCCACCGCGCACGCGGAGATACTCGCGATCCGCGAGGCCGCGGAAAAACTCGGGGACTGGCGGCTCCCGGACTGCGCGCTGTACGCGACGCTCGAGCCCTGCCCGATGTGCGCCGGGGCGATCTCGCAGGCGCGGATCTCCCGGCTGATCTTCGGCGCGTACGACGATAAGCAGGGCTGCGCGGGCAGCGTCTACAGGATTCCCGAGGACCCGGCGTTCGTCCACTTCTGCAGGATAGACGGCGGCGTGCTCGAGGCCGAGTGCCGGGCGCTTCTTATGCGGTTTTTTGACGCCGCGAGGCGCTAAAGTTTACAAATATGCCTTTTCAAAGCGGCGTTTATGCCGTATAATAGGTAGATGGGAAAATTTATTTCGGCATGGAGGGACGTTCATGGCGCTTATCGACAGGATCAAGGCAAAGGCGAAGGCCGACGTACGGCACATCGTGCTTCCCGAGGGCGAGGAGGTTCGCAACGTGCGCGCCGCCTCGATCATCGCCTCGGAGGGGCTTGCGAAATTGACGCTTCTGGGGAATCCGGAGAAGGTCCGGGAGGTCGCGGACGGCGCGCCGCTTCCGGGCGTCGAGATCGTCGACCCGGC
>JAAYZL010000024.1 GCA_012514855.1 Clostridiales bacterium | reverse complement strand
TTCAGGCAGCCCGACGGCACGACCTCTACCTGCATCTTGCCCGCCTGATCGCCCAGCTTCATCACGGAACCCTTGCCGAAGTCCTTCTCAATCTTCGAGAGCGCGACGTCCAGCGCCCGCTTGCGGTCGTCGCCGAAGAGCTTCCCCACGCTCTTTTTTTCGGATTTCTTGTCCGCCATGGAATATCCTCCGTACCTCTTCATTACTATATGGGAATTATAGCACAGCGGTTGGGGAAAATCTATCGAACATAAGTTTATTTTTATCCCGCCCGGTTTGCGATTGAAGCGGGCGCGCGGATTTGCTATAATGCAGAGGAGCGAAGGAGGTGCGACTGTGCGCGTGTTCATCGACGGGCGGGAAATAGAATTTTCGGAGGGCGCGACGTATCGCGAGCTGATCGGGGGCTACGGGGTGCTCGGCGTCAGCGTCGGCGGCCGCACGCTTTCCCTGAACGCGAGGCCGGAGCCGGGGGCGCATGCCCACCGGCTAACGTATTTCGACGAGGAGGGGCGGCGCATCTACGAGCGCACGCTGCAGTTCGTGCTGCTCGCGGCGGCGCACCGCGTGATTCCGGGGCGGCGCGTAAGGATCGAGCACTCGTTCGGCGAGGCGCTGTTCATCCGCCTCCCGAAGACGACGGTCACGCGGCAACTGGTCGCGAGGATCGAGCAGGAGATGCGCGCGATCGTCGAGCGCGACCTCCCGATCCCGCTGACGGAGAGCTCGAAGACCGAGGCGAACCGCTATTTCGAGGAGACGAACCAGGGCGACAAGCTCCGGCTCCTGCGCTACCGCAACTTTGAGAAGTTCCGGTTTTACGAGCTCTGCGGGCTGAAGGAGTATTTCTACGGCGAGATGGCGCCCTCGACCGGCTACGTCCGGGTGTTCCAGCTCCGGATGTATCTGCCGGGGCTCCTCATGCGCACGCCGCACGCGAAGGACCCCTCGCGCGTCGCGCCGTTTCGCGACCTGCCGAAATTGATGCGGACCTTCGGGGAGACCGGCCGCTGGAACGGCATACTCGGCTGCGAGAACGCCGCCGACATCAACGAGATGATCGAGCGCCGCAGCTTCCGCGAGTTCATCCGCGTCAACGAGGCGCTGCACGAGCGCTCGATCGAGCGGATCGCCGACGAGTTCGTCAGGAGCGGCGCGCGCGTGATCCTGATCGCGGGGCCGTCGTCCTCCGGAAAGACGACGTTCGCGCACAGGCTGCAAATCGCGCTCCGGGTGCTCGGCCTCCGCCCGATGAAGCTGTCGCTCGACGACTACTACCGCGACCGCGCGGACCTCCCCGTCGGCGAGGACGGGCGGCCCGATCTCGAGAGGCTCGACACGCTGGACGTGCCGCTCCTGGACGAGCATCTGGTGAAGCTCTTGCAGGGCGAGGCGGTCGAGGCGCCGATTTTCGACTTCACGAAGGGCATGCGCTCGGACAGGACGCAGACCTTGCGCGCCGCGGCCGACCAGCCGATCGTCATCGAGGGCATACACGGCCTGAACGACCAGTTGACCGAGTCCGTGCCGCGCGAGTTGAAGTTCAAGATATACATCAGCGCGCTGACGATGCTGAACCTCGACGACCACAACCGCATCCGCACGACCGACGCGCGCTTGCTCCGGCGGATCGTCCGCGACTATCAATTCCGCGGCACGCCGCCCGAGGAGACGATGGCGATGTGGCCGTCCGTCAGGCGCGGGGAGGAGAACTACATCTTCCCGTTCCAGGAGGAGGCCGACGCGATGTTCAACTCGACGCTCGCCTACGAATTGCCGATCATGAAGAAGTACGTGTACCCGGTCCTGCAGGCGGTGAAGCCCGAGAGCCCGCACTACACGCTCGCGCGCAGGCTCGTCAAGTTTCTGAACTACATCCGCACCGCCGACGTCGAGGACGAAATTCCGATCAACTCGATCCTGCGCGAGTTCATCGGCGGGAGCTGCTTCTACCGGGAGCAGGATTGATCTGGATATGCGCGCACGCGGGAGCGCCCGCGCGAAGCGAAGGCCGGGCCCGGGCGATTGGGAATCGCCGGGCGAAACCCGCGGCGCACGCGAAAGGAGCGGGGCGGGGCGGCCCCGAAGGGGAATTTTAGAAGAGACTGTGTATTTTTGCCCTCCATCTGCGCAAGATAACTGCGCAAGGAGGAATGCAAAATGAAGACTTCCAAATGGGTACTCATGGCTGCGGTCGTGCTCATGTCGGCGCTCGCGCTCTCCGGCTGCATGAACACCGCGGTCGAGGAGCCGCCGGCGAGCGTCATGCCCTCGGCGAGCATGAACCCCGGCGGCGTCAACAATCCCAGCGTGCCGGGCGGCGTGACCGGGGGCGGTCCGGCGACGCCGTTCAACTGGGTGACGAACGCGCCGCAGGTCGAGACCACGATCAACCAGATTTCCGAAATTGCCGACAGCCGTGTCGTGGTGACCGGGACGACCGCCTTGGTCGGAGTCAAGTACACAGCCGCCTACAAGGGCGAAACCACCGAGCGCATCCGCGAGATGGTGGCGGGCGCCGTGCGCGAGGCCGACCCGACGATCCAGACCGTGGCCGTGACCTCCACCGAGGCGGACGTGAACGAGATTTTCTCGATGGCCGACCAGATCCGCGCCGGAACCGCTGTGGACACGATGACGGACAAGATCAACCGCATCGTCCGCAACCCAACCTCGCTCAAGTAACACGGACATCCGACCGGAAAAAGACTTCGTCTTTTTCCGGTCGGAAAGAGATTACATACCGGAGGAAGCATGTTTACACATCTGCACCTGCACACCGAATACAGCCTGCTCGACGGCGCGTGCTCGATCAAGCCCCTGATGAAGCGGCTCAGGGATTTGGGCATGGACGCCTGCGCGGTCACAGACCACGGCGTCATGTACGGCGTGGTGGATTTTTATTGCGCGGCAATCGATGCCGGCATCCGGCCGGTCATCGGCTGCGAGGTCTACATTTGCCCGGACATGGAGGACAAGCAGTCGGTCGCGCGCGAGTTTTCGCACCTGGTGCTCCTCTGCGAGAACAACGAGGGGTACAAGAACCTCTCGAAGCTCGTCAGCGAGGGGTTTCTGCGCGGCTTCTACTACCGCCCGAGGATCGACTACGACCTGCTCGCGAAGCACTCGAAGGGGCTGATCGCGCTGTCGGCGTGCCTGTCGGGCGACATCCCGAAGCTGCTGCTCGACGGCCGCGACAGCGAGGCCAGGAAGATGGCCGAGCGCTACCGCTCGATCTTCGGCCCGGACAACTTCTTCATCGAGATACAGGACCACGGCATGCCCGAGCAGAAGCAGGTGCTGCCGGGGCTCGTCCGGCTCGCGCGCGAACTTTCCATTCCGCTCGTCGCGACGAACGACTGCCACTACCTCGAGAGCGGCGACGCCGACGCGCAGGAAGTGCTGATGTGCGTGCAGACCGGAAAGACGCTCTCCGACGAAGGGCGCATGCGCATGAAGACCGACCAGATCTACGTCAAGAGCGAGGACGAGATGCGCTCGATCTTCGCGAACTTCCCGGACGCGATCGAGAACACCGAGAGGATCGCGAAGCGCTGCGACGTGACGTTCGACTTCTCGAAGACGCACCTCCCGAGTTTCCCATTGCCGGAAGACGAGCCGGACGCGTTTCTCTACCTCAGGAAGCTCTGCGAGGACGGCCTTTCGAAGCGCTATTCGCCCGACCGGGACGACGCGCGCGAGCGGCTCTCCTACGAGCTCGAGGTCATCCGCTCGATGGGCTACGTCGACTACTTCCTGATCGTCTGGGACTTCATCCGCTACGCGGTGGAGAACGGCATCGGCGTCGGCCCCGGCCGCGGCAGCGGCGCGGGCTCGATCGTCGCGTATTCGCTGGGCATCACGGCGGTCGACCCGATCAAGTACGGGCTGCTGTTCGAGCGGTTTTTGAACCCGGAGCGCGTCTCGATGCCCGACATCGACGTCGATTTCGACTACGAGCGGCGCGGCGAGGTGATCGCCTACGTCCGCAACCGCTACGGGAGCGACCACGTCGCGCAGATCATCACCTTCGGCACGATGGCCGCGCGCGCGGTCATCCGCGACGTCGGCCGCGTGATGGACATGAGCTTCCAGCAGACCGACCAGATCGCGAAGCTCGTGCCGTTCGAGCTCGGCATGACGCTTGAGCGCGCGCTGTCCTTGAGCGCGGAACTCCGCAGGCTCTACGAGGGCGACGACAACGTCCGGCGCGTGCTCGACACCGCCAGAAAGCTCGAGGGCATGCCCCGCAACGCCTCGACGCACGCGGCGGGCGTCTTGATCACCTCGAGCCCGGTCTGCGA
>JAAYZL010000215.1 GCA_012514855.1 Clostridiales bacterium | reverse complement strand
TGCACACCTGCCGCCAGACCGGCGCGCGAAGGGGGCGGCTGCACACGCCGCACGGCGCCATCGAGACGCCGGTGTTCATGCCGGTCGGCACGCAGGCGAGCGTCAAGACGATGTCGCCGGACGAGCTGAAGGACATCGGCACGCAGATCATACTGTCGAACACCTACCACCTTCACCTGCGGCCCGGCGAATCGCTCGTCGAAAGGGCCGGCGGGCTGCACGAATTCATGCATTGGGATCGCCCGATACTGACCGACAGCGGCGGGTTTCAGGTGTTTTCGCTCGCGGAGATGCGAAAGCTGTGCGAGGAGGGCGTCGAGTTCCGCTCGCATCTGGACGGAAGCCCGCGGTTCCTGTCGCCGGAGGCGTCGATCGCGATCCAGCAGAAGCTCGGCGCGGACATCGCGATGCAGTTCGACGAGTGTTCGCCGTTTCCGTGCGATTACCCGCGCGCGCGGGAGGCGATGCACCGGACGCTTCGGTGGCTCGAACGGTGCATGAAGGCCAAGACGCGGGAGGACCAGGCGCTGTTCGGCATCGTGCAGGGCGCGTTTTACGCCGATCTGCGGATCGAGTGCGCCGAGGAGATGAAAAAACTCGATCTGCCCGGCCTCGCGATCGGCGGGCTGTCGGTGGGCGAGCCGAAGGAGGTCATGTACGAGATGCTCGACGCGCTCGCCCCGCACATGCCGGAGGGCAAGCCGCGCTACCTGATGGGCGTCGGCTCCCCGGACTGCCTGATCGAGGGCGTGCTCCGCGGCGTCGACATGTTCGACTGCGTGCTCGCGACCCGCGTCGCGAGAAACGGCACCGTGTTCACGCGCGACGGCAGGATCGTCGTCAAAAACGCGATCTACGCCGAGGACTTTTCGCCGATCGACGGGATGTGCGACTGCTACGCGTGCAAAAACTTCAGCCGCGCGTACATCCGGCATCTGTTCAAGGCGGGGGAGATACTGGCGCTTCGGCTCAACTCGATCCACAACCTGCGGTTTCTGACCAGGATGATGGAGGAAATGCGCGCCGCGATCGAGGTCGACGCGCTTCGCGACTGGGCCGAATCGTTCTACGCCCGCTACGGGCGCGACAATTGGTAAAAAAGCGGCGGTATGGTTAAAATAAATACGACATCTTTACAATATCGCCATACAAAACCGTTTGGAAAAAGTTGTTTTTGTTTCCCCGTTCGGCTATAATAATCTGGATAATGAATGCAAAGGGGTTTGAACATGTTGAATGCTTATTGGTGGAACAATCTGCTGGCCGCGTTCGCGGAGGGCGCGCCCGCCGCGACGGGGGAGCAACCGGCGGCTTCGTCCGGCTTTGACCCGAGCATGATCATCATGATCGTCGCGATGATCGCGATCTTCTACTTCCTGATGATCCGCCCGCAGCGCAAGAAGGACAAGAAGGTCAAGGACATGCTGGGCGCGCTGAAGGTGGGCGACCGCATCTGCACGATCGGCGGCATCTACGGAACCGTCGTACAGCTCAGGGACGACAGCGTGACGCTGGCCGTCGGCGCCCAGAAGACGCAGCTCGTCATGGCCCGCTGGTCGGTCCGCAGCGTCGAGGACGCGGCGGTCGAGAACGACGCCGAGCCGCAGGTGTAGAGCCGGGCGACGGACAGGAAAAACGAAACGGCAAAAGGCGGACCCGTGGCGCGAGGCCGGGGGCCCGCCTTCTTTGCGGATTCAGCACGTCCTTCGAACCTCCAAGGTCGCCACGCCCGTCCGTTCGCCCTCCCCGGTGATCAGGTTTTTCGGCGAATGGATGTTGAACATGAACCCCTTTTCGCCGTACTTCTGATCGAGTCCCAGCGCGAAATCCCCGTCCGCCGCGATGTTGAGCACCTCCCCGACGACCAGCGCGGAGATTCCCGCTCCGGAAATGTCGGAGATGCTCTTCAGGCGGCACTCGAGACATAAAAAGCTCTCCGCGATCCTCGGGGCGGAGATCTTCGCCGACGGTTCAACGGTGAACCCGCCGGCCGCAAACTCGTCCTCGCCGTCCGCGTTGCGCTCGATCGTGGCCTTCAGGCTGTCGTACCAGTCCGCCGACAGGAAATTCACGCAGAACTCGGGCGTCCTTTTGATGTTCGCGTAGGTGTGCGTGTGCTTATAGATTCCGGCCAATATCGCGAAGAACCCGCCCCCGTCGCCCTGGAAGCAGCTCCACGCGTGGAAACTGACGTTCGGGAGGCCGTTCTCCTTCAAGGTCGTCACCGCGAACAGCGCGTGCGGAATCCCCGCGGCGTACTCGAAGTGGGAGAAAACCTCGTACTGGCCCGGCCAGTGTTCCGCAAAATTCGACGGACGATCCCTGCCGATTTCGATCTTCATCGCAAACGCCCTCCCCATATTTGGGGTCATTATACCACACGGCGCGCGGACACGCCACTCCGTTTGCGCTTCCGTGTCGGTTTTTCACGCGCCCGCGCTTTACGGGGCGGCGGTTTCGTGCTATAATGGTGAAAGCGTAAACAGGGAATATATGACTTCCCGCGCAACTGTGATTCATCGGAGGGAAACCCTTGTCTGAAACCTTCAGGCCCCGCCAATCGCGCGGCAGGCTGTTCGGCGGCATCATGTTCGGCGTGCTGATCGGCCTGCTTTCGCCGTACATGCTGCTCCTCGCGCTGGTCGTATTTCTGGCGCCCGTGCTGACCGCCCGGCTCTACGCGCACGGCGGCATCTGGCCGGTCGCCGCGTCGGCGGCCGCGCAACTGATCGTCTCCTTCGCGCTCTTCGGCCCCGTCGGGGGCGCGATGGTGCTACTCTCCGCGATACTGCCGCTGTTTGCGACGATCGACGGCATCGCGCGCGAGAAGCCGATCGCCGAGCAGCTTCGCGCGTCGCTCCCGGCGTGGATACTCTGCGCGCTCGCGGCGTTCCTGCTCGGCCATTTCGCCGCGGGCATGAGCCTCGCCGACTACGTCGCGACCGCGTTCGAATCGTGGCTGAAATCCTCGCCGAACGGCGTGAACGACCTCGTGCTTTCGGCGCTTTCCGGCACGGGGTTCCCGCAGGACTTCGATCTCTTGATGCTGCGCGCGGACTTTTTGCAGAACGGCTTTCTCGGCGCCGCGGAGCGCGCGCGGGCGCTTCAGTCGGTGCTCTCCGCGGTTCGAAACTCGACGGCGCTGTACCTCCCCGGACTTCTGATCTCGAGCGCCGCGCTGACGGCGATCCTCTCGACGGCGTGGCCGAACCGCGTCCTCTCCCGCGAGGCGAAGCTGCCCACCGCGTGCTGGGAGCCGGTCGCGAAGTGGCACGTCCCGATGAGCATGAGCTTCGCGCTGCTCGCGCTGTACCTCGGCTCGATGATCGCCGCGCGGGGCGCCGGGGTCGTCGAGGCGGAGCCCGTCTACGCGGCGGCGACGATGATCGCGGGGCTCGCGTTCCGCGTGCAGGCCGTGGGTTCGCTCGAGCGCAGGTTTTTGGCGATGGGCATGCGGCCCGGAGCTCGCGGCGCGCTGATCTGCTTCTTCCTGCTGTTCCCGTACTTCAGCGATTTGTCGTTCTACTACGGCATGTTCTCCGCGCTCGCCGGCCCGAGCTACGGCGCGATCCCCGAGCTCATGAAGCGCATGCGCGGCGGCGGCGACGACGGAGAGGATTCATAAGGGGGAAAACGCGAATGAAGGTCATACTGCTTCAGGACGTCAAGGGTTCCGGCAAGAAAAACCAGATCGTGGACGTGTCCGACGGCTACGCGCGCAACTTCCTGCTGCCCCGCAAGCTCGCGCGCGAGGCGACGGCGGAGGCGCTGAACTCCATCGAGAAGGCGCAGCAGGCCGTGAAGCACCGCGAGGCCGTAAAGCTCGCCGAGGCCGAGGAAAAGGCGCGCGCGCTCAAGGGCAAGGTCATCAAGCTGACCGCGCGCGGCGGCGAGGGCGGGAAGCTCTACGGCGCGATCACGAACGACCAGATCGCGCAGGCGCTGCTTGCGCAGCACGGCGTCGAGATCGACAAGCGCAGGATCGAGCTCGAGGAGCCGTTAAAGACCGCGGGACAGGCGCTCGTGACGGTCAAGCTGGCCGCGGGCGTCTCTACGCGCATGCTCGTCAACGTAGTGGTCGAGACGAAGTAGCATGGAGCAGTACATCCGGCACGCGCGCACCGCGCCGAACCACCCCGAATCCGAGCGCTCCGTGCTCGGCGCGATGCTGCGCTCGGGCGAGGCGGCGCTGCTCGCGTTTGAGACGCTTTCGGACGACGACTTCTTCGACGCCTCGAACCGCGAGATTTTTTCCGCCATGCGCACGCTCTCCGAGTCCGCGCGCGCGATCGACCTCGTCACGCTCGACGAGGAATTGTCGCGGCGCGGGCGGCTCGAGGCGGTCGGCGGCGCGGCGTATTTGATCGACCTCTTGCGCTCGGTTCCGTCGTCTGCGAACATACAGGCGTACATACAGATCGTCGACGAGAAATCGACGCTTCGAAAGCTCATCAAGGCCAGCGAGGGAATCCTGACCGCCTGCTACACGGGCGAGCAGGAGGTGCGCGAGATCCTCGACGCGGCGGAAAAGGCCGTCTACGACATCACGATGCGCAAGGGCGGCGAGCAGCTAAAGCCGATCCAGCCGGTGCTTTTGTCGACGTTTGAGAGGATCGAGGAGCTCGTCAAAAGCCACGGCCGCATCGAGGGCGTGCCGACCGGCTACCGGGAGCTCGACGACCTCTTGACGGGGCTCCATCCGGGCGAGCTCG
>JAAYZL010000214.1 GCA_012514855.1 Clostridiales bacterium | reverse complement strand
AAGAAGACCTCGCAGTCCGAAATCCAGACCTCTTCCTTCGCCTCCACCGTCCAGGTGAGCGCCAGCGCCTCGTCCGTATAGACCGCGTCGACCAAAGTCAACTCCGCGCGCCCGCCGGAGGCGCGGACGCCGAGCGCCTGCACCGCCCCTTCCAAATACGCCGAATAGTCCCTGTTCCCGAGCACCATGTCGACCTTCAAAAGTTCCAGCACGCGCCCGCCCGCAATCGCGAACGCGACGCCCGCCACCATGAGCGCCGCCGCCGCGAGCGCCAGCATAAACTTCCATCTCTTCTTCACGGGAATTTCCTCCTCATCATCTGTCAGCCTGTCGAGCAGCGCGCGCGTCCGCACATCGGCCTCCGCCGACGGCGCGGGCGGCTCCGGATGAATCCGGCTCCGGACAAGTTCGTCAAATTCGCTTCGGCGCACCGGAAAACACCCCTTCCTGCTCGAGAATTGCCTTGAGCCGCCTTCTCGCGCGCATCAGCCGCATGTTGACCGACGCGGCGCTCACGTTGAGCACGGCGGCGATCTCCCTCGCCGACATGTCCTCGTAGTAGTACAATGTAAGCACCTGCCTGTCCCCCGCGGGCAGCCGGAACAGCAGCGGATAGATCGAGTCCGTCGCGGGCACGGGCACGGGCATTGCCCGAGGCATCTCCCCCGCCGCTCTCCGCTCGCGCCCGTTTTTGCGGATCAGGTCGTAGCTCGACCGGGCGACGATCGACAGAAGCCATTGAAGCGCCTTCTCCTCGTCCCTGAGCTCCTCGCGGTGCCGAAACGCGCGCACCGCCGCCTCCGAGACGGCGTCCTCGGCGTCCTGCGCGTTTGCGAGAATGCTCATCGCAAGCCGCAGCAGCCGCCCGCGATGCCGCCAGAGCCGCTCCGCAAGCATGTCCTTGTCCAACTGGGTTCCTCCTTCGTATCGACCGGTCGCATGTTAGACGCGCAGCCGGTCCAAAATATAACAGCAAACAAAAAATTCCCCGGGGCGATTGCCTCGGAGAAATTCGCCTTTCGCGCGCGTTATCCCTTCTTCTCCTCCTCGCAGGGCGCGTTGTGCGTCGCGTAGAGCGCGGCGCAGTTCTCGTCCTCCTCCTCGTTTTCCGGGAGCGTGGGCATCAGCCCCGTGCACTCCGTCGCGGACGCGACCTTGCTGGTCTTGAAAAAGGTCTCCTTGCAGTTCTTTTCCGGCATCCGACATCCTCCCCTTCAGAATTCCTCCGGTCCGTTCGGCCATGAATCCGAGTCGTCGTAGATTCCGCCGTAGTCGATCAGCGCGTCCCGCATCCTTTCGTTCGCGCGCCCGATCAATTCCTCCGCGCTCGAAATTTCGTCGCCGTCAAGGCGCGCGCGCACCGACGGGTGCAGCGACCGGTAGTAATCGTATGCCTTCGGGTCCTCTTCCAGCAACAGCCGAAGCGAGCCGTGCGCCTGTTCGTCAATCGCCATACTTCATCGCCTCCTCCGAATAGTATTCGCGAAAGCCCTGCTTCGGATGCGGAGGAATAGCGCGCGGCGCCGGCGGGAAAACTCGCCTCGAGGTGAATATGATGGACAAGAAATACCCCGACCTCTACGCGCTGATCGCGGCGGACGGCGAGGCGAAGCTGCTCTACGACAAGCTCCCAAGCTACGTCAAGGCGCAGATGTCGCAGCGCGCGGACAGCATCAACTCCATCGAGAGTTTGAGCGACTACGTCGACAACCTGACGCGGGGAGACGGCTAAGGCAATGCCGCACAAATCGTGCGGCATTGCCCTAAAGGAGCGGACAAAAAAGCGGCGTGGTCTTTCCCACGCCGCGGGTTTTTGGTTTTTGTTTGCCGTTATTCCGGCTCAAGCAGCCCGTAGCCGCCGTCGGCGCGGACGTAGAGCACGCACATGCTGTCGGTCTCCTCGTTCAGGAACAGGAAGAACGAGTGGCCGAGCAGCTCCATCTGCGCGATCGCGTCCTCGACCTGCATCGGCTTTACGGAGAACTTCTTGACCCGCACGAGGTTGTAGTCCGGCGCCTCCTCGGGCGTCGCCTCCTCCGGCAGATCGTCCCCCTCGAACGCGCCCGCGCGCAGCCGCTTCTCGAGCTTCGTGCGGTGGCGGCGGATCTGGCGGTTGAGCTTGTCCACCGCCCGGTCGATAGACAGATACATGTCGCTGGAAATCTCCTCCGCGCGGAGGATCACGCTTCCAACGCTGATCGTGATTTCGGCGATGTTGCGGTTTCCGCGCTCGACGGACAGGCGGATCTGCGCCTCAACGTCGTCCTGAAAATACCTTTCGAGCTTCTGGAGTTTTTTCTCAACGCGCGCCTTGAGGCTGTCGGAGACATCCATGCCCTTGCCGATGTATACGAATTTCATGCCGTTCTCTCCCTTACAGTTGCTCGACGGGCCCCCGTCTGTTGTCCATATTCTGCGCGGGAATTTGTTTTCCTGCCGGGCTGTCGCCCAAAATTCAAAAAGATTACATATTTTTCCGCGCCCGGCCAAAACTATCCGAACAGCATGCAATCGGAGGGCAAAATGGCACTGGCATTGACAATTCTGCAGATTTTTATCAGCCTCGTGGTCGGCGCGTATTTCCTGCGCCAGCTTCAGAAGGAGCGCGAGGCACGCCCGCGCGCGGAACCCGCCGGGGTCGAGCTCGACCGGCTCCGGCGCATGCGCGCGATCCACCTGACGAAGCCGCTGAACGAGACCGTACGGCCGCGCGCGTTCGGGGAGATCGTCGGGCAGGAGGAGGGCGTGCGGGCGCTGAAAGCCGTGCTCTTCGGCGAAAACCCGCAGCACGTGATCGTCTACGGCCCGCCGGGCATCGGAAAGACCTGCGCGGCGCGGCTGGCGCTCGAGGCGGCGAAGCTCTCGGAGGGCACGCCGTTTCGCAAGGACGCGCCCTTCGTCGAGATCGACGCGACGAGCATACGCTTCGACGAGCGCTCGATCGCCGATCCGCTGTTCGGCAGCGTCCACGACCCGATCTACCAGGGCGCGGGCCCGCTCGGGCAGAACGGCGTGCCGCAGCCCAAGGAGGGCGCGGTCACGCGCGCGCACGGCGGCGTGCTGTTCCTGGACGAGATCGGCGAAATGCACCCGGTGCAGATGAACAAGCTGCTCAAGGTGCTCGAGGACCGCGTCGTGCGCTTCGACAGCGCCTACTACAGCCCGACCGACGGAAAGATTCCCGCGCACATACACGACGTGTTCAAAAACGGGCTTCCCGCGGACTTCCGGCTGATCGGCGCGACGACGCGCAGCCCTTCGGACCTGCCCTCGGCGCTTCGCTCGCGCTGCATGGAGATCTTCTTCCGCCCGCTCGAGCGCGAGGAGCTGCAACTGGTCGCGAAAAACGCCGCCTCGCGCGCCGGGTACGCGCTCTCCCACGCGGACGCCGACCTGATCGCCATGTACTCCGACAGCGCGCGCACCGCGGTCAACCTGGTCCAGCTCGCCGCGGCCTCGGCCCGGATGGAGAAGCGCGGCGGGATCACGGCCGCGGACGTCGAGTACGTCGCGTCCTGCGCGCGGCTGACGCTCCGGCGCGAGCCGTCGATGCCGGAGTCGGGCGAGCCGGGGCTCGTCAACGCGCTCGCGGTCAGCGGCGCGGAGGTCGGGGCGGTCATCCGCGCCGAGGCCGCCGCGAAGCCCGGAACCGGGAAGCTCTGCGTGACCGGCGTCGTCGACCGCGAGGAGGTGCGCGACGGCCACGGACGGACGCTGCAGCGCTCCGGGCTCGCGATGGACTCCGCCGAGGCCGCGAAGACCGCGCTCGGGCGGCTCGGCGTGCCGGTCATGCGCTGCGACGTGCACGTGAACTTCCCCGGCGGCGCGATGGTCGACGGCCCGTCCGCGGGGCTCGCGATGGCGGCGGCGATCCACTCGGCGATCGTAGGCGTCCCGGTCGCGAACGACGCCGCGATGACCGGCGAAATCTCGATCAAGGGCTTCGTGCTGCCGGTGGGCGGCGTCAAGGCGAAGGTGCGCGCGGCGGAGCGCATGGGGCTCAAGCGCGTGCTGGTTCCGTGGGACAACCGGGCCGAGGCCCCCGGTTGCGCGATCGAGGTCGTCCCGGTCAAGACGCTTGCGCAGGCGCTCTCGCTTCTCACGGCCGAAAACGGGGCGCTCTCCCGCCCCGCGCGCGCCGAGGGCGTGCTGGCCGCGAGGGGAGCGGAAAATTAGCGCTTGCAAATCGGCCCCATCTGTGCTATACTACCCACTGTTCCACGGGCGATGACGATCGGGTCCCGTGCGGCGTCATGCTGCGAATCGTGTCAGGGCCGGAAGGCAGCAGCACTAAACGGAAGTTGACGCGCGCCGCGGGGTATGCCTGATTCGAGCCTGTGGGGCTTTTTTATGGCCATTTTTTTCGCCGAATACTGGAAAATTTGCACACAGTGTGGTAAGATAGCTTTGTATGCATGGAACTGGAGGCAATACATGAGCCGCTTGGGGAGATTTTTGGACGCGATGCGCGCGCGGGGGCTGTTCGCGGCGCTGATTCACGGGCGCGAGAACATCCGCTACCTGACCGGGTACACCGGCGAGGGCTGGCTGTTCGTCTCCGAAGGGGCGCGCGCGATACTGACGGATTTCCGCTACGTCGAGCAGGTCGGCCTTCAGGCGCCCGATCTCGAGTGCGCGCGCACGCGCATGGGAAAGACGGTCGAGCAACTCGTCGCCGAGCTGTTCAAACGCTCGGACGCCGATAAACTCGCGGTCGAGACGAACGTCATGAGCTACGACGAATTTCAGGCGCTGTCCAAGGAGCTCGGCGGGGACGATAAACTCGTCCCGCTCTCCCGCATCCCGGAGGAGCTGCGCGCGGTCAAGGACGAGGGTGAGATCCGGTCGATCCTGAAGGCCGCGTCGATCGCCTGCCGCGCGTTTTCGAACATCCTCGGCCGCATCCGCCCCGGCATGACCGAGATGGACGTGAAGATCGCGCTCAACTACGAGATGCTGCTTCTCGGGAGCGAGGGCGAGGCGTTCGACACGATCGCCTGCGCCGGCGAAAACAGCTCGCTGCCGCACGCGGTCGCGGGAAGGCACGTTCTGAAGTCCGGGGAGCTTTTGACGCTCGACTTCGGCGCGACCGTCGACGGCTACCGCTCGGACATGACGCGCACCGTCGGCATCGGGCATGTCGGCAGGGAGCTCCGCTCGCTCTACGAAGCCGTGCTCGAGGCGCAGCTTCTCGCGCTTTCCGCCGTCCGGCCCGGAGCGGTCTGCGAGGACGTCGACCGAGTCGCGCGCGATTTCCTCGAGGCGCGCTACCCCGGCGCGTTCGGCCACTCGCTCGGCCACGGGGTCGGCCTCTTTATCCACGAGCAGCCCCGGCTCGGCGCGGGCGACAGGACGGTGCTCCGGCCCGGCCACGTCGTGACGGTCGAACCCGGCGCGTACATCCCGGGCCTCGGCGGATGCCGGATCGAGGACATGGCGATCCTGACCCCGGACGGGTTTATCAACCCGATCGACGCGCCGAAGCAACTGATCGAGCTGTGATGATCGTCGGCGCGCGGTGCCGTGCCCCCGCCCGCCGACGCGAAAAACTTCGTTTTTCTGATCCGGAATGATCTTTGATGCTACTTTTACATCTTATTTGAGGAGGCAACCCCATGATCAACGCGAGCGATTTCAGAAACGGCGTCACCATTGAAATGGACTTCGGCATCTGGACCGTCGTCAACTTTCTGCACGTCAAGCCCGGCAAGGGCGCGGCGTT
>JAAYZL010000213.1 GCA_012514855.1 Clostridiales bacterium | reverse complement strand
CTTCTTGCCGATCGTGTCGATCTCGTCGATGAACACGATGCACGGCGCCTTCTCGCCCGCCTGCTTGAACAGGTCGCGCACCTTCGCCGCGCCCATGCCGACGAACATCTCGACGAATTCCGAGCCCGACATCGAGAAAAACGGCACCTTCGCCTCGCCCGCGACGGCCTTCGCGAGCAGCGTCTTGCCGGTTCCCGGCGGGCCGACGAGCAGCGCGCCCTTCGGGAGCTTCGCGCCGATCGCCGCGTATTTGGCCGGGTCGTGCAGGAAGTTGACGATCTCGGTCAGCGCCTCCTTCGCCTCGTCCTCGCCGGCGACGTCCTGAAATGTGATGCCGGTCTCGCTGTCGGCGTAGATCTTCGCGCTGGATTTCCCGAAGCTCATCGCGTTCAGCCCGCCGCCCATGCGCTTCTGCATGCCGCGCATGAGAAGCTGCCCGAGGCCGATGAACACCGCGATCGGCAGTATCCAGCCGAGCAGAAGGTTCATAATGGGCGACGCCTCCGCGACGATCTCGGCGGAGAATTTGACCTCCGGATGTGCGAGAAGCCGGTTCGTAAGATCGTCGTCCGGCCACGCGCCGGTCTTGTAAAGCGCCTCCGCGCCGTCCTCCGCGGCGGCAAAGGTGAGGGTGTCCTCCTCGAGCGCGACCTTCGTCACGGCGCCCGCGTCCAGCTTTTGCAGGAACTCGTCGTAGCCGACCTCCACGACCTTCGGCTGGATAAACGTCGGGAACACGAACGCGTTGAGCAGCAGCACGATGAAAACCGTAATCATCAGATTGTACAAGAGCGACTTTTTCGGCGCCCTGTTTTCGTCCATTTAAGCCATCTCTCCTTCCGTATATGTGTATTGTACCCCTACTTCTTGGCGGGGCGGACAAAAAAGTATGAACGCAACATGAAAAAAGGCGGCTTTTTCACTGCCTTGGGTTAAGATTTGCTATCCGCACGCGCAGTGCAGGTACATCGCCGCCGCCGCGTGGCCGGGCAGCTCCGCGAGGTCGCCGATCCACATCTCCGGGAACCGGCCGTTGTCGCGCAGGCACCGGTACATCGACGCGATGATCGCGCGGTCGCTCAGCTTCATCAGCGCCTCGACGTCCTGCACGGTTTTGAGCTCCGGCGCCTCGTCCGCCGCGGAGATATAGGAAAATATCCTGCCGGTCAGCTCGTCCGCGTCGTAGATCGCGGCCTCGTTGAAGCCGAGCTTCGCCGCGGCGAGCTCGAGCCCGCGGATGTAGACCTGCTTGTGCGTGAGCGACGTCTCCGGGAGGCCGCTTTCGATCGCAGAGATCACCGGCGCCTGCACCATCTTCGAGCCGATCGTCACGCGCGTGACGGCGACCGCGTCGAACCGGGCGACCTCGGTCATGAACCGGCGGCCGGCGGTCGTCGCGCGCAGGTCGTTGAGCCGCGTGAACGTGTAGTAGAGCCCGTCGAACCGGCCGTACTTCTTCATCGCGTCGTAGTATCCGATCAGGCGGTTGCGCTTGAGCACGTCCGCGTTGAAGTCGAGGAAGTTGCCGAGCGGGCGCCGGGGCATGATCGTCGTCAGAAACGGCATCCGCTGGTACTCCGGGTGCGTGTGCAGCGGGTGGATGTCGACCGCGACGACCTCGTCCGCCCCGGCGCGGATCGCCATGTCGATGGGCAGGTTGTCGTAGTAGCCGCCGTCGATGTAGCGGTCGCCGTCGATCTGGCGCGTCGGGAACACCGGGAAGCACGAGGCGGAGGCGATGATCCAGTCGATCAGCCGCCCCTCGGGGATCGTCGCGAGCGTCCGGTGCGCGGGTGCCAAGGACGGAAACCGGAGCGCGATCAGCCCGAAATCCATGCCGGACGCGCGCACGCGCTTTTCGTCGAGGTGCTCGCGGAGCATCGTCTCCAGTGGCGTTATGTCGACGCGCAATTGCCGCGCGTGCTCGAGCAGAAACGGCAGCAGGTCGCGCTTGCGGTTGAACATGCGCTCGATCTGGAACGCCTGCTCCGAGTTCGTCGACATGATGCGGTCGCTGGTCATGTTGTCCCACAGGTGAACCGCCGTCTCGACGTCGCCCTGCAGCACCGCCGCCGCGTTGATCGCGCCGATGGAGGTTCCGAAGCACATCTGAAACCGTATGCACAGCTCGTTCAGCGCCTGCCACGCGCCCACCTCGTACGAGCCTCGGGAGCCGCCGCCGCTGAACACCAAAGCACGCCTCATGGTTTGACATTCCCCCTAAGGGCTTCATTATACAACATTTGCACGAAAAACGCAAATATTGCTCTACCAACTATACCTTGGGCAATCGGCAGAGCAATAACATATTCTTCGGCGGCACAAAAAACCGGGGGTTCTCCCCCGGTACAGCCGGCGCAGGGTCACTCCGCGGTGCGGGTTTCCTCCTGCCGGAGCCGTTCAAATTCCAGCCGCGTGTCCACCGGCGGCGCCGAGGCGAAGTCCGGGGCGGCGTCCGTGGCCTCCAGCGTGAACGCGGAGACCTCATAGGCGTTTCTGACGAGGTATTCGCCGTTGTCCATCAGCTTCTGATACTCGCGGGACTGCAGCCTTCCCGTCAGCTTCAGCCGGTCGCCGACGCGGAACCGCGCCGCATACTGCGCGTTGCGCCCCCAGGCGATGCAGGGGATATAGTCGCTCTTGCCGAACGCGCGGTTGACCGCGAGCATCATGTCGCAGATCTCGCGCCCGAACGGCGTCGAGCGGTAGATCGGGGGCTTGCACAAGGCGCCTACGAGGCTCACCTTGTTCAGCGTCTCGTTCTCCTGCGTCTCGTACATGCTCTGCACGAACATCGTCACCATCAGCCTGCCCGCGCCGTCCACGACCTTGTTGTACGAGCGCACCTGCCCCTGAAACAGCAAAAGCCGCCCGACGGGGTTGTCGGAGAGCGCGAGTATCTTTCCGGGGATGGTCACGGGCACGCGATCCATCGCGCCGGAGAGGCGCTTGACGAGCAGCATTCCCGTATAGAACGGTTCGCGCATGACCTCGTGGCTCAGCACCGGCATGTCCTCCAGCCTGCCGGCGGCCACGATGCGGTTGTTCGGGTTTTCCATCGTATCACCTCGGTTATTTCATCCAATTCCATATATTCATATGCCGCGCGAGCCGTTTTCATACGGTATCCGGCGAAATTTTGAGATTGCGGGCAACCATATCGCAGGAAAATTCGTCCAATATCCGTGAGAAGGGGGGAGGGGCATATGCGAAGGATTTTGGCGGCGCTCATGTGCCTGATGCTCGTTCCGGCGGCGGCGTCCGCGACGGGCGCGGCGTCCGCGACGGGCGCGGCGTCCGCGGCGTTTGCGATCCCGGTGGGCGACGGGCGCTCGACGCTGGTCGGGTACGACGGCAGGGAATTGACCGAGCGGGGCAAGTACGCCCTGCTCTACCAGATTTCGGACGACGAATGCCCCGCCGAGCGCAGGCTGTTTGCGGGCTCGCCCGTTAACGTCGGCATCGGGTTCGCGGACGAGGAGGACTACTCGACGTATGCGCTGATCGACGCGAGCGGGCGGCAATTGACGGACGCGGTCTACAGCGACCTGACGCACCGGTGGCAGGATGGCATCGTGACCTTTTATCAGGGCAACCTGATCGGCGCGCTGAACGAGGACGGCAGCGCGCTGTTTGACGCGCGGTTCGGCGGCATCGTGTCGGACGGCGAGGGCGGCTTCCTCGTGACGCCGGAGGAGGGCTTCGTCTACGACCGGGACGGCTATCCCTACGTCGCGCGGCTTCACCACATGGCGGCGGACGGAACGACGACCGACACCGGCGTCACGACCGTGCCCTACCTGTACGGACAGCTTTCGGACGGGCTGCTCGCGGTGACGACGCAGGTCGGCAAGGACTGGCGGACCGGCTACGTGAACGGGCGCGGCGAGATGGTCGTCGAGCCGCAGTTCGACGGCGCGGACGCGTTCCGGGGCGGCTACGCGGTCGCGCGCACGGCGGACGGGCTGTCCGGCATGATTAGGCCCGACGGCAGCTGGGCGATCAGGCCCGCGTACAATGCGATCAGCGACACATGGTCGAATGCGAAGAGCTTCTCCGCCGTCCGCGGGACGACCGTCGACATCATCGACCGCGCGACGCTCAGGGTGATCGCGAGCCACGACTTCCCGCGCGCGCAGTATGTCTACGCGTACGAAATGAATCCCCGCGCGATCACGGTCGGCGCCGACGGCGACATGTTCGCGTACGGCATGGACGGCAAATTGCTGTTCTCGCTCCCGCAGAAGGCGGACGCGTATGTCAACGGCTCGTTCTCGCCGTGCGAGGGCGAGCCGGAGCGGATGAGCCTCTCCGCCGGGGAGTGGCCGCTGTACCGCAGCTACGTCGTCGACTACGGGCTGCGCAAGATCGCCGGGCCGTACCGCGAACTGAGCTCGCTGTGGTGGAAGGGCGACGAGGGCCGGTACATGGCGATCGACTACGAGATCGACGACGGCGAGAGCGGCCCGTCCGTCGACTACGACACCTACCGCTACGGGCTGATCGACCAGGACGGGAACGAACTCCTGCCGACGGTGTACGAGCAGATGATGCACCTGGGCGGCGACCGCTACTGGGTCAAGTACCTGGACGTCTACGGGGTCGTCGACGAGGCGGGCACGTGGTACTTCCAGGCGAGCGAATACGAGGAACTGATGGATTAGGAGGGCGGAAACATGAAGAGATGGGTGGCGGTGCTTTTGATCCTCGGCATGCTGTCGGCGGGCGCGCTCGCGGAGGTGCCGAAGTTTGGCGTCGGGGAGTACCCGAAGGTGGACGGCTCGACCGCGATGCTCCCGCTGAGCTACGCGCTGATGATGGCCTCGACCGGCATTTCCGAGGAGGAGGCGAAGCTCGCGATCACGCACCACAAGACGACCGACTCGTTCTACTCGCTGGTCGACGGCGAGGCGGACATACTGATCGTCGGGAACCCCGCGGCGGAGGTGTTCGACTACGCGGCGGAAAAGGGCGTCGAGCTCGAGATGAAGCCGATCGGCGTCGACGCGCTCGTGTTTTTGATCAGCGACCTGAACCCCGTTGAGGACGTCCTGCACGAGGAGATCGTCGGCGTCTACACCGGCAAGATCACGAACTGGAAGCAGCTCGGAGGCGAAGACCTCCCGATCCTCGCCTACCAGCGCAACGAGACCGCCGGGAGCCAGGTCATGATGAAAAACGTCGTCATGAAGGGCTTCGAGATGACCGACGCGCCGACGGAATTCCGCCCCGGCGACATGGGCGAACTCGTCGACGTCGTCGCGTCCTACCGCAACACCGCCGACGCCGTCGGCTATTCGGTCTACTACTACGTGACCGAGATGTACGTAAAGCAGGGCGTCAAGCTGCTGTCGGTGAACGGCGTCGCGCCCTCGATCGAGTCGATCTCCTCCCGCGAATACCCGTACACGCAGCCGAACTACGCGGTCGTCCGCAAGGACGAGCCGAAGAATTCCCCCGCGAGGCAGTTGTTCGACTTCCTGACGACCGAGGAGGGGAAGGCGTTCCTCGCCGAGCACAGCTACGTGCCGGCAGCATAGAACCTGACTCTTTACGCCGCGCCGGGCGCGTCCCGGCGCGGTTTTTGGTTGGAATCATGTATCCGGGACGGTGAAGGTCGGGGAGACGCAAGTTCTGTGGTGGATGGGACACTAGCCCGGAGAAACCAGGGCCCGCCGGCGTCATGTCGGCGGGCCCACTCTATTCAAACGCCTTTTTATCCGCGGCTTCTGCGTCGCCCGATCATTCGGTGAATCCGAGCGATATCCTGACCGCCTCCGCGACTTTTTCCATAATTTCCGGCGGAAGGGTGCCGATGCGCTCCCTGAGGCGCCGCTTGTCGAGCGTGCGGATTTGCTCGGCCAGGATCACGCTGTCTTTCTGCAGTCCATTTGCACCTGCGGGGACGGGTACATGGGTGGGAAGCCGCGCCTTGTTGACCT
>JAAYZL010000212.1 GCA_012514855.1 Clostridiales bacterium | reverse complement strand
ATAGACGTCCTTGTTCAGGTGCTTGATCTGCATGAAGCCGCGCGAGGCGTCCTTGCCGACGTAGGCCCACGTGCCGGAATAGGCGTAGACCGAGACCGTCGTCCCCAGCGGCAGCGTGCCGCTCGGGTTCGTCGTCGATTCGTTCGTGTAGACCGGCGCGTTCGGATAGATGACGGTCGCCTCAAACTGCACGGTGCCGTCGCCGGGGCCGGTCGAGGGCGTCGGGGATACCTCCGCCGTCGGCTTCAGGCCCTTGAGCAGGCAGTAGCCGAAGTTCCCGTTGAGCTCTATGTACGCCCAGGTGTTGCCGTGCGCGACGACATTGACTTGCTGCCCGGCCTTGATCGAGCCGAGCTTCTTCGAGCGCGTGTCGGCCGACTTGTAGACCGCGACGGACGCCGCGACGACCGTCGCCGGAATCGCGCCCTCGAGAGAGGGGGTCGGCGAGGGCGTCGGCGCCGGGGTCGGCGAGGGCGTCGGCGCGGCGCCGTCCGACGGCGCGAGCGCCGCGAGCGCGCAGTAGCCGTACTTGCCGTCGAGCGTCACGTACGCCCAGGTCCTGTTGCAGGCGAGCATCGTGAGCTTCGAGCCCTTCGCGAGCGTGCCGAGCTTCGCCGAGGTCGCCTCGGCGCCCTTGTAGATCGCAACCTTCGAAAGCGTCACGACCGGTACGGTCTCGACGATCACGTCGTCGCCCGGAATCGGGAGCGTCGGCGCGGGCGTCGCGGTGGGCGCGGGCGTCGCGGTGGAGGCCGGCGACAGCGCCGAGCGCTTGACGTAGCCGTATTCGCCGCCTTCGGTCTTCACAAACGCCCACCTCTTGTTGTAGGCGTGCATCACAAGTTGCGTGCCCTTCGCGAGGGACTTCAGCACCTCGGAGGCGGAAATCGCCGTCTTGTGAAGCGGCGCCGCGCTCCGGACGACCATCGCGGCCTCCCCGGTCGTGACCGGCGGGTCGGGCAAAAGCGCCGCGAGCGGCACGAAGCCCGCGAGGTCGTCGGAGGTCTTTATGTATGCCCAGTTTTCGCTGTAGTGCGTGACCCGGACCTTCACGCCCTTGTCGAGCGCGCGGAGCTTCTTCGAGCCCGCGTCGGCGCTTTCGAACACCGGGATGCCGTCCAGAACCGTCACGGCGTCCTTGCCGATCTTCGCGAAGCCCTTGAGCGGATTCGCGGTCGGCGTCGGCGCGGGCGTCGGGGTCGGGGCGGCGGTCGGCTGCGCGCCGATCGAGAGATTGTCGATGTATGTATAGCCGACGTATCCGGAGTTTTCGATGCGCGCCCAGTCGCCGTTCGTCGCGAGCACGTGGACCGCGGTGCCCTTTTTGATGCCGGTCGCCTTGCTCGAGCCGCTCGGCTTTGCGTAGACCTTCGCTTTGGAGGCGGTGACCGTCGCCTTTTCCGCGAACTCCGAGATCTTGCGCATGTCCGAGATTCTCGCGTAGCCCTTGTTGCCGTTCGCGCGGTAGACGATCTGCGCGACGTTGCCCTTGTACGCGGTGACGACGACCACGTCGTCCTCCGAGAGCGAACCGGCCTTCTTCTTGAGGCCGGGGTCGGAGTAGATCGTCATCGTGTCCGCCGTGACGATCGCCGAAAAGCTGGCCGCGAGCGCGACCTGCGGAACGGAGAGCAGCGCGAGCACCAGCGCCAAAACCAGCGGCATCAGTCGCCTTTTCACCGTCTTTTTTCCTGCAATCAACATCACAATCTCCTTCTATGCGTGCCCGCGCCGGAAGCGCACAGCGTCGGAATAATTTGGGACATGCGTATTAAATACGACACAATGGAAAAGATTCCTTCACAATTGAATGTTAAATATGTATGTCCGGCTTAATTTCGCAATACTTTTGTAATATTTTGCCCGTACAGCGCGAGCGCCGCGTCCTGGATCAGCCGCTCGAACTGCGGCACGTCGACGTTGTTCGAGAGCGCGACCATCACGAACGGCCTTTCGGCGAACACGATCGCGGCGTCGTGCGAGATGCCGTCCTCCTCGCCGGTCTTGTGCGCGATCTTGACGCCGAGCCGGTAGAGGAAGAACGGAATTTTTCCGTTGAGCCGCTGGTTTTTGAGGATTTCGAGCATCTTCTGCGACGCCTGTTCGCCCACGGCCTCGCCGCGGTGGATTTTTTCCAGGAGCATGCCGATCTCTCGCGCGGTGATGAGGTTCTTGAGCCCCTTCCGCATGCCCTCGCGGTCGAACAGCTTGCGCGCGATCCGCGTCTTTTCGCAGCCGAGCGACGAAAGCGTCCCGTTGATGTTTTCGATGCCGAGCATGTCGATCAGGAGGTTCGTCGCGGTGTTGTCGCTCAGAATGATCATCAGCGTCACCAGGTCCATGACCGTGACCGTCAGATTGTCGTGCATGTAGGAAAGCGCGCCGCAGGAGGGCATCTTGTGCTCCGGGCGGACGGCGACCGGCTTGTCGGGGGACAGCAGTCCCTCCTCGAACTGCCGGAACGCCTCGATCATCACCGGAATCTTGATGACGCTCGCGGCGATCAGCGGCATGTCGGCGTCGATCGCGACCGGCTCGCTCCCGTCGAGCGGACGATAGTAGAGCGACGCGTCGCCGGGGAACGCACGGAAGCGGTCAAAGATGTCTTCGATCATTTTTTCACAAACTCCAATCCGTTGAGCGCGTCGTATTCGCGCATGCCGGAAAGCCCCGCGAGCGTGCGCGTCGAGAGCACGGTTCCGGTTCGGAACGCCAGACCCATGATGGGAAGCCGGTCGACGATGTGGAGTTGGATGTCGCTGTACGCCTGCTTGAGCCCGTCCTCGCCGACGGCGGTCGTGGTGCGCTGAAGCAATTGGTCCATCTCGGCGGTGTGCGAGCCGGAATAGTTGATCGCGCCGTTCGCCGAGAACAGCGGGAAGAGGTTCGGAACCTCGCTCAGGTTCACGGCGACGAGCGCGAGGTCGAAGTCGCCGTGCTTGACGCGCGAGGAGAAATCGGAGCGAGAGAGCTCGGTGGCCGTCGCCTGTATGCCGACCGCGCGTAGGTTCGCGGCGATCTGATCGGCGGCGTTTTTCCGCACGGACGAATTCGCCTCGACGTAGGTCACGATGTCGATCTTCAGGTCGGTCACCAGCCCGTTCCGAAGCCGCCCGAGCTTCGCGGTTCCGCTGAGGTCCGTCCAGCCGGCCTCGTTCAAGAGCGTCAGCGCGCGCTCCGGGCTGTGGTAGTAGACGGCCGAC
This sequence comes from Clostridiales bacterium, assembly GCA_012514855.1. The sequence goes on along the minus strand of JAAYZL010000212.1, from coordinate 2,272 downwards.
TGGCTCTCGTAGAGCCATGTGCCGGGGATGATGGGCACCTCGCTCTGTTGCGCCATGTCCAGGTAGGCGTTTGAAACCAGCGTCGCGCGGTCGATCGCGTACATCACGGCCTTGCGCACGCGCACGTCCGACATCGGCGACGAGTCCTTGAGGTTCGGGATCAGCATCTCGTAGGTCGTCGTCGAGTAGTCCGAGGCGATCAGCTTCGCGAGCTTGCGGCTGAACGCGGCCGACGGCGAGCGCGTCGAGAGGCAGTTGATCGCCCCGGCGTTCAAAGCCTCGAGCATATCGCCGGTGTTGTAGTAGCGCACGCCCACGATGCTCTCGATCTCGGGCTGCTTTTTCCACCACAGCGGGTTGCGCTCGAGCCGGAGCGAATTCCCCTGGTTGTAGCGGATGTACCAGTAGGGACCCGTGCCCCTCGGAAGCGCGTCCGTGGCGGTGCCGCGCTGCACGACCGGGAAGGTCATCGCGTACAGCGTCAGATGTCCCTCGTAGCGCGCCTTGACCTGCAGCGTGAACGCGTCGACGGCGGTCATCGAGTCGATCAGGCTCAGCCGCCCGTAGTACGGGTTCTTGGAGCCCGCCTGCAAAAACCGGCGGTAGCTCTCGACGACGTCCTCGGCGACGAACTCGATGCCGTTGTGAAACTGTATCTCGCTGCGGAGCTTGAACGTCCAGGTCTTGCCGTTGACCGTCCAGTTGTCCGCGAGCAGCGGCACCGGCCTTTGCTGGCTGTCGAGCTCGACGACCGACTCGAACACGAGCTGGTTGATGCTCAACAGGTCGCGCTCGTTGCAGAGGAACGGGTTGAGAACCGCGTCGTCGCCGGCGAGGTAGCCCATGACGATGTCCGTCGGCGGCTGCTGCGCCTCCCCGAGCGCGGGCGCGGCTAAGAGCGTCAGCAGAAGCGCCAGCGCGAGGCTAATAGACCGTCGAGTAATAGTCATAATTCGAAAGCACCCTGTTCACGTATGTATTTGTGGCGTCGGAGGACGTGACCTCGAGCGCCTCGCCGTCCGGGCTGTACTCCGGATTCTGGAGCCATTCGTCGACCTTGCCCTGCCCGGCGTGGTAGGCGGCGACCGCGTTTCGCATGTTGCCGCCGTAGCGGTCCATCAGAAATTTCAGGTACCAGCAGCCGTAGCGGATGTTGGTCTCCGGCAGAAAGAGATTTCCCACGTCGAAGGACTCCCCGAACTTGCCCGCGATCCACTCGCCGGTCGAGGGGAGTATCTGCATGAGCCCGCGCGCGTCGGCCTTCGACACCGCGTCCGGGCGGTAGCTCGACTCGGCCAGAATCACCGACGCGACGAGCGCCGGCTCGAGCGAGAATTCCGCGGCGTTCTCTTGAATTTCGGACACGTATTTCATCGGATAGCGGCGGAACAGGTCGAGCTCGCGCGCGCGGAGGTAGAAAAACACGCCCGCGGCGGCGAGGATCAGCGCGAGCAGCACGACCAGGGTTCTCTTCGCGCGCCTGCGCCTCAATCTGCGCCGGGCCGCCGCCCCGCGGTTTCCTGCGTACATCCGTCGCCCTCCGGTCACAGTTTTTTGAGCACCTGCTGGTACAAAGACGCGAGCTCCGCCTGCGTCTTTTCGATCGGCCGGTCGGTCGACAGCACGACCGTCGCGCGCTCGGCCTTCTCCTCGTTGGACATCTGGTTGACGATGCGTATCTCGACGTCCTCGCGCTCGACGCGGTCGCGCATCATCACGCGCGCGACCTGCGTCTCGGGATTGGCGAGCAGCACCCACGTCTCGTCGCACAGCGCGTCGACGCCGGTCTCAAACAGCAGCGGCACGTTCAGGAACACGACCTTGACGTTCTCCTCGGCGGCGAGGTCGATCCTGCGCATCATCTCGCGCTGCACCCGGGGGTGCAGAATCGCCTCGAGCTTCCTCCGGTTCGCCGGGTCCTCGAACGCGACGCGCGCGAGCTCCCTGCGGTTGAGCGCCCCGTCCGGGTCGAACACGCCGTCGCCGAACGCCTCGCGGATCTCCGAAAGCGCCTCCGCGCCGGGGGCGGTCAGTTCGTGCGAAATCTCGTCCGCGTCGACCTGCACCGCGCCCAGCGTCTCGAGGAATTTCGCCGCCTCGCTCTTGCCGGTCCCGATGCCGCCGGTCAGGCCGATGATGTAGGGTTTACTTGGTTTCATACCAGTCTTTTCCCGTTTGGATGTCCGCCACCAAGGGCACCTTCAGGTCGATGACCTCTTCCATACAGCGGCGCAGCAGTTTGACCACCTGCTCCTTTTCGTCCTCCGGGGTT
>JAAYZL010000211.1 GCA_012514855.1 Clostridiales bacterium | reverse complement strand
GACTCGCCTCATCTTCCGGCGCATGCGCCGCGGGAATTGGCACCTTGCCGCTTGCGCGACCGGTTGCCGGGTTTCATCGGGCCCGTCCCTCAACCTCTCTGGATAAGGCATGTTCAATTGTCCGATCGATATTATACGACAGATCGCGGGCAATGTCAAGCGCGCGTTTTGCGCTTGGGCGATACCGCGCAAATGAGGTGGTGTGATGGCGCGCGGATTTTTCGTCAGATGCAATTGCAAATATTGAAGGTTTACTGACGGTAAATCAAGATATTTGCATGCGGCAGATGGCGGAAAAGCAGCCGCCAGCGCGCCGCCGAATTGTGCGGTATTGCCCTTGAATCCGCCGTCTTTTCTGTGGTATAATATGGGTTGAGAGAAACGGAGGACGCAAATGGCGCTTTCAATGGTACACCTTCTCGCGGCGCACCGCTGGGCCGCCGGCCGGCCGGAATACTTTGAGAGCCCCGAGTTCTACCTCGGCGCGATCTCGCCGGACGCCATGCACATACGCTTCCTGAACGACAAATCGCGCAAAAACGAGTTTCACCTGGGCAACTGGGTCAGCGTCGCCGAGGAAAACGTGCACGCCTACTGGCGGGAGCGGTTCGAGCCGTTCGACGTCGGCTACGGCATACACGTGCTGACCGACGGGCACTGGATTCCGTGCGTCAAGCGCGACTTTCCGGAGTTCGTCAACGAGCTCGGCAACGTGCGGCCGATGCCCTATTACAACGACGTGTACCAGACCGACTACGCGCTCTACCGCGACGCGCCGGAGCGCGGGCCGCTGTTCGAGTTGCTGAAAATCGCCCGTCCGCCGAGCGACCACCCGATGCTCTCGGAGGCGGAGCTGTCGCAGTGGCGCGACGAGCAGCTCACGTTCTACGACCGCCCCTGCCCGCACGGGGAGCCGGTCGGGCACATCGACCCAAATTACATCCGGCGCTTTCTCGACGAACTGATTCCCAAGCTCGAAGCGATCACGGGGAGGTATTTTTTATGAACAATCCGGTATTGCAGGCCATCGCCGACCGCCGCAGCATCCGCGGCTACGCGGCGGAGCGGATCACGGAGGAGCAGCTCCGGACGCTGCTTACGGCGGCCCAGCAGGCCCCGAGCGCGCGCAACTCGCAGCCGTGGCACTTCAGCGTCGTGCAGGACAGGGCGATCCTGGACGAATTCGCGCGCGACTACGTCGCGCTCGCGGGCGGCGACCCCGCGAAGGCGGAGGTGAGGGACGGCTACAACCTGTTCTTCCGCGCGCCGACGGTCATCTTCATCTCGACGCCGGTCGAAGCTCCGACGCGCTATTCGCAGATCGACTGCGGCATCGCGGCGCAGACGATCGCGCTCGCGGCGCACTCGATCGGGCTGGGAACCGTGATCCTCGGAAGGCCGATGGACGTGTTCCTGTCCCCGAAGGGCCCGGCGTACGAAAAGGCGTTCAAATTCCCGGAGGGGCATAAATTCGCGATCGCGGTCGCCGTCGGAAGGCCGACGCTCTCGAAGGACGCCCATCCGATCCGGGAGGGCCTCGTCTCGCGCATTTGATGGACGGCTGCTGGAATCCCTGGCACGGCTGCCAAAAGTACTCCGAGGGATGCCGGAACTGCTACGTCTACCGCCGCGACGCGACCGTCGGCCGAGAGAGCTCCGAGGTCAAAAAGACCGCGGCGTTCGACCTGCCCGTAAAGAGGCGGCGCGACGGCAGCTTCAGGATGGAGAGCGGCAGCCACGTCTTCGCGTGCATGACCTCGGACTTCTTCGTCCCGGAGGCGGACGCGTGGCGGGAGGACGCGTGGAGGATGATCCGCGCCCGCCCGGACGTGTCGTTTACGATCATCACGAAGCGGATACTCCGGATGGCGGACTGCCTCCCCGCGGACTGGGGCGAAGGCTACGAGAACGTCGAGATCGCCCTGACGTGCGAGAACCAGCGCCGCGCGGACGAGCGGATGGACGCGTTTCTGCGCCTTCCGATCCGAAGCCGGTTCGTCGTCTGCGAGCCGATGCTCGGGCCGATCGACCTCGGCCGCCGGCTGGACGGGCGCATCCGGCTGGTCGTCGCCGGCGGCGAGTCCGGCCCGAACGCGCGCGAACTGCGCTACGAATGGGTGCTTTCGCTCCGCGACCAATGTCTGAAAGCCGGCGTCGGGTTCTGCTTCAAGCAGACCGGCGCGAACTTCGTAAAGGACGGGTTGCGCTACCGGATCGAGCGCAGGCTGCAAATGGCGCAGGCGAAAAAGGCAAAAATCGATCTGATGTGCGTTTCATCTCCGGCACAGCCGGGGTATATTAGAAACTGAAATGCCGATAAGGAGGAACTGAACATGAATTTGAAGGGCACCCGCACCGAGGCCAACCTCATGGCTGCGTTCGCAGGAGAATCGCAGGCTCGCAACAAGTACACCTACTACGCCTCGAAGGCGAAGAAGGACGGCTACGAGCAGATCTCGCACCTGTTCCTGGAGACGGCGGACAACGAGAAGGAGCACGCGAAGCTCTGGTTCAAGCTGCTGCACGGCGGCATCGCCGACACGATGGCGAACCTCAAGGACGCCGCCGCGGGCGAGAACTACGAGTGGACGGACATGTACGCGAACTTCGCGAAGGAGGCGCGCGAGGAGGGCTTCGAGCAGATCGCGAACCTGTTCGAGGGCGTCGCCGCGATCGAGAAGGAGCACGAGGCGCGCTACCTCGCGCTGCTCAAGAACATCGAGGACGGCAAGGTGTTTGTGAAGGACGGCGTCGCCGTCTGGAAGTGCGCGAACTGCGGCCACATCCACGTAGGCCCCGCCGCGCCCGAGCTGTGCCCCGTCTGCGCGCACCCGCAGGCCTACTTCGAGCTCAACGCGAAGAACTATTGAGCCAAAAACGAAAAGGCCGCCGCCCGCAAGCGGGCGGCGGCCTTTTCGTTCAGCCGAGGAATTTCAGGACCTGCTCCATCGTCGGCATCCCCGCCTGCGCGCCGTACGCGGTTACGGAGATCGCGGCGGCGGCGTTCGCCATCTTCGCGGCCTCCGGAAGCGGCAGCCCCATCGAAAGCCCCGCGGCGAAGCCGGCGTTGAACGTATCCCCGGCGGCGGTCGTGTCGACGGCCTCGACCGGGAACCCCGGCACGTGTTCGATCCCGTCCCGGGTCGCGACGTACGCCCCGTCTTTCCCCGCCTTATGAACCACGCAGCCGACGCCCCGCGACAGCAGAGTTTCCATGCGCTCGACCGCGTCCGCGCCCTCCGGCAGCGACGGCGTGATCGCGCGCAGCTCCGTCTCGTTCGGCGTGATGTAGTCGATCATTTGAAGCGCGTCCTCCGGCACCTCCGCGGCGGGCGCGGGGTCGAGGATCACGGTCTTCCCCATCGCGTTAAGCCGCCGGATCGCGGAAAAGACGACCTCGTGCGGTATCTCGTGCTGCAGGAGGAAGATGTCCGCGTCCGCGAGCTTTCCGAGAATCCCGTCGAGCCACGAAAGCGTGCAGTCGCCGTTCGCGCCGGGCACGACGACGATGTGGTTCTCCCCCTGAAAATTGACCTCGATCGTCGCGGTGCCGGTCGTGTTGCCCTCCGACACGCCGACGAGCGACGTGTCCACGCCGTTCTTCTCGAAGTGCCGGACGTACTCCGCGCCGAACGCGTCGGAGCCGACGAGCCCGGCCATCCGAACCGGCACGCCGAGCCGCCCGAGTGCGACCGCCTGGTTCGCGCCCTTGCCGCCGGGCACCGTCGAAAACGACTTGCCGGTCAGCGTCTCGCCGGCCCTCGGGAAGCGCTCGACGACCGTCACCATGTCCATGTTGATCGAGCCGATCACCGCGGCTTTCTTCATCGCAAGCGATCCTCCGCTAATTGAAGTAGTCCGTCTCCCGCGACCTTCTGCGCGCGGAATGGCCCTGCGGCCTCGGAGCGGGCCTCCCCCGCGGGGCCGGTCTGCGGCGGCGGGCGGCCCTTCTGCGCATCTCCTCGCGCCGGCGCTCGGCCTCGACGCGGTTGTATTCGCGCCGCTTCAGCTCGTAGATCCGCTGGCGGCGGCGGTTTTTCCGGGCCCGCCTGCGCGCCGAGAACACGATCAGCACCGCGACCAGCGCGGCGACGGCGATCAGGGTGTACGTCGCCCAGCCGCTCGAGAAGAACGGCTCCATCGGCTTGAGGAACGGCAGCACGTCGTAGACGGTCGCGTACTCGGGCCGGGCCTCGATCGCGCGGTCGGCGGTCAGCATCGCGGTCAGCGTGTCGCCCTCCCTGGACGCGTAGGTCAAAGTGCCTACGATCTCGCCCTCCTCGATCGGCGCCCTCAGCCCCTCGTTCAGCGCGACGGTGGTCCGCGCCTTGAAGTCCGCCACCGCCTCGCCGAGCGCGCGGTCGCCCTTGCGCACGCGGCGCGCGTAGTCGGAATCGCTCACTTGCGTCATTCGAAGCGACAGCGAGCCCTTCATCGCGTCGTCCTTCGCGGCGTTCTCGATCGTGATCGCGTTCAAGTCGCGCCCGGCGAGGTCGTAGAGCTCCATCAGCAGATACCGGTCGTACTGCTCGAAGCCGTATTCGAACAGCTTCCCCGTGTCCGACCACTTCTGCGTCGTCACCGACGGCGCGGAGTTGAGAACGACCGAGATCAGCGTCACGCCGTCGCGCTCAGCCGCGCCGACGAAGCACTGCCCCGCCTTGTCCGTGTATCCGGTCTTGATGCCGATGCACCACTCGTAGAAATACCTGTCGCCCGACATCATCAGGTTCACGCGCGTCGGGAGCGTAAGCTCCTTGCGGTTGACCGTCGGGGCGAGCGTGTAGCTCTTGGCGGCGACGATCGCGCGGAAGGTCTCGTTCCGCATCGCGACCCGCGCGATTTTGGCCAAATCCATCGCGGTCGTGTAGTGCGTCGCGTCGTGGTAGCCGTGCGCGTTGGAGAAGTGCGTGTCCGTGCAGCCGATCTCCGCCGCGCGCTCGTTCATCCGTTGGACGAACGCCTCGATGCTGCCGCCGACGAGCACCGCGATCGCGTTCGAGCCGTCGTTGCCGGAGTTGATCGTGACGCCGTAGAGCAAATCCTGAAACGTCATCTGCTCGCCCGGAAAGACCGGCACGAGCGAGCTGTGGTCGGGGATGTTCTTCGCCGCGTCCGGAATCGTGATCACGCGGCCGAGCGGTATGTCGCTCTCGAGCGCGAGCAGCAGCGTCATCATCTTCGTCGTGCTCGCCGGGTACATGCGGGCCTCCGCGTTCTTGTCAAAGAGCACGTCGCCGGTCTCAAAGTCGATCAGCACGGCGGCCTTCGAGTACAGGTGGCCCGCCTCGAGCACGCCCGGCCGGCTTTTGTCCCAGTCGCCCGGCGCCACGGCGAGCGCGGCGGGCGAAAGCAGCGCGAACACAGAGATCAACAGAATGACGAACGCGAATGCCCTGCGGCGCATGGCGGAATCTCCTTTGTGCGCGGATTTTTTCACATGGAAAGGCGCGCCCGCCTCTCGGCGGCCCGCCAACGGCTGAACCTTATACAGTATAGCATTTTTCGCCTCGGTTTGTACAGCATTATGTAAAATCCTAACATTTGGCGGAGCGCGCTTGAAATATCCCGGTCAATCGTATATAATAAAAATGACAAAACCGTGAAATACTGATGTCGACGCGTCATATATGCCGGGCGCGCGGGAGGGAAAAGATGCCGAAGAGAATTCTGATCGTCGACGACGAGCCGTTGATCGTCAAGGGTCTGAAGTACAGCCTCGAGCAGGACGGCTACGAGACCGAATCGGCGCAGGACGGCGAGGACGCCGTCAACAAGTTTCTTTCCGGGCAGTACGACCTGGTGCTGCTCGACGTGATGCTGCCCAAGTTGGACGGCATCGAGGTCTGCCAGCGCATCCGCGAGCGCAGCAACGTGCCCATCATCATGCTGACCGCGAAGGGCGACGACATGGACAAGATCCTCGGCCTCGAGTACGGCGCGGACGACTATATGACGAAACCCTTCAACATCCTCGAGGTCAAGGCGCGCATCAAGACGATCTTCCGCCGGACGGCGATGATGCAGCGCGAGACCGCGCAGCGCGTGGTCACGGTTCGCGACATGCAGATCAACATGAACAACCGCTCGGTGTCGATCGCCGGGCAGGAGGTCAACCTGACGGCCAAGGAATTCGACCTCCTGCAGCTCTTCGTCACGAACCGCGGCAAGGTGTTTTCCCGCGAAAACCTGCTGGAGACGATCTGGAAATACGACTACCTGGGCGATTTGCGCACCGTCGACGTGCATATCCGCCGCCTGCGCGAAAAAATAGAGCGCGTGCCCAGCCAGCCCGAATACATTTTCACAAAATGGGGAGTTGGCTACTATTTTACCG
>JAAYZL010000001.1 GCA_012514855.1 Clostridiales bacterium | reverse complement strand
TCTCGGCGCTGTTCGGCCTGCTGATCGGAAAACTGCTCAACAAGATGAAGGGGCAGGAGATGATCGGCGGCATGATCCTGGGCTTCTTCGCGAACGGGCTCTACCAGCTCCTGTTCCTGTTCATCTTCGGAAACCTGATCCCGCTCAAGAGCCCGGGGCTCGTCATCAAGGGCTCGACCGGCGTCGCGAACACGCTCGATCTTTCGAAGGCCACCGGCATCAAGTACGCGCTCGACGGGGTGCTCAGGCTCGATTTCGCGTCGACGCTCTACCTGTTCGCCGGCATCATGGCGGCAATTGTCGTCGCGCTGTTTGTGGCGAAGCGGATTCAGCGCTCGCGCATGACCTGGGTGCTCGCGGCGCTCGCTGCATGCGTCGTCGCGGTGCAGTTCCCGGCCGTGCGGTCGGTGTTTGCGACGGTGCACATACCGGTCGTTACCTTCGCGGTCGTCGGGCTCCTGTGCGCGTTCAACATGATGCTCATGAAGACGCGGCTCGGCCAGCAGTTCCGCGCGGTCGGCCAAAACCGCGTCGTCGCGAACGCGGCGGGCATCAACGTCGACAAGGTGCGCGTGACGGCCATCATGCTCTCGACGGTGCTCGCGGGGCTCGGCCACCTGATCTTCGCGCAGCACATGGGGTCGCTGCAGACCTACGGCTCGCACGAACAGGTCGGCCTGTACGCGGGCGCGGCGATACTCGTCGGCGGCGCGTCGATCGCGAAGGCCACGAACGGGCAGGCGCTGCTCGGCTGCGTGCTGTTCCACCTGCTGTTCATCGTCGTGCAGAGCGCGGGCAAGACCCTGTTCGGCAACGCGACCATCTCCGAGTTCTTCCGCGCGTTCATCTCCTACGGCGTCATCGCGCTCTCGCTCGTCATGCACACGTGGAGCGCCGTCGCCAAGAAGAAGGACCCCGAAAAGCGGATGGAGGCCGCGACGCGCAAGGTATAGTTGGCAGAGCAATAGTACCGACAAGGCAATGCCGCACAATTTGTGCGGCATTGCATTATACCAATCCAAAATATTAATCCCTCGTCGCGTCGGGTCTTTTCGCGCACGGCGGCCCGTTCAAATCTTCGGTTTGAACGGGCCGGTCGCGTTGCGACTTTGATTGCCTTCGGCAATCAAACCTCACTTTGTCGCTCTCCGCTCAACGTAGCGCTGCTACGCCTCGCTCCGGCTCCTAGTTCTGCATCGAAAATCCCTCGACCCTTTGAAGGTATTAATATTCTTCCTTGGTATTATCGGTCTGTCCGCGCCCCGGAGAAACCCCCATGCGGCGCGGGTATTTTGGGGTCTATCCCTCCGGGACGGGGCTGACGCGCTCGACGGCGATGCCGACGAGGCCGGGGCCGCTGTGCACGCTCAGCGCCGCGCTGATCTCGCCCTCGAAGAAGCTCTTCACGTTCTCGAGGTGCTTTTTCAGGTCGTCCCGGACGCGCTGCGCGGTCTCGAGCGCGTTCGCGTGCGCGACGGCGACGCGGCAGACGTAGCCCTTGGCGAAGTCCGCGGCGATCTTGACCGCGGCGGCGAGCGCCTTGGCCTCCCCGCGCGGCTTCACGACGGTGTGGTACGCGCCCTCCTCGTCGCAGGAGATGATCGGCCGGATGCCCAGCGCTATGCCGATCGTCGCGGCGACCTTGCCGATCCTCCCGCCGCGCTTCAAAAACTCCAGCGTCGGCACGTAGAAGAACACGCGGGTCTCGCGCAAATCGCGCAAGAGGACGCGCTCGATCTCGTCGGCCTGAACGCCCTCCGCGATCATCTCGGCCGCGCGCATGACCGTGAACCCGGCGGCGATGCCGATGTTCTTCGTGTCGACGACGCGCACGTCGAGCTTCGGGAAATCCTGCGCCATCAGCGCGATCATGCCGTTTGTGCCGCTGAGCGCGCCGGAGATCGTGATCGCGAACACATGCGTGCAGCCCTCGCGCTCGAACGCCTCGAACGCGCCGGCGATGCGCTCGGTCGCGGGAAGCGAGGTCTTGGGCGTCTCCGTCTCGAGCCGCCGGAACAGCTCGGCGCGGCTGATCACGCCGTCCTCGAAGGCGTCGTCCCCGAAGTGGATGGACAGCGGAACGACCCGGATGCCGTGCTCGCGCGCGTACTCGGCCGGCACATCCGTTCCGGAATCGGTGAGTATCCCTATTTTTTGTGTATTCATGGGCGTCTCCTTTGTTTGGTGCGTTGATTATATCAATCCCGTGTTAAGTTTGCGCGCTTGGGAATTAACTTGACAATTGTGTCAAATTTGGGTACGCTCAACCGGTACACGATTCTGTGGATAGAATTTCCGGGGAGGCGCCCGCCATGCAGAAAAAAACACAGATCATGGACGATAAGCAGCTCACGCGCTCGATCACGCGCATGGCGCACGAGGTCATCGAGCGCAACAAGGGCGTCGAGGACGTCGTGCTGATCGGCGTGCGCACGCGCGGCGAGCCGCTCGCGAGGATGCTCCGGGACGCGATCCTCAACGTCGAAGGCCGCGGCGTGCCGGTCGGGAGCGTCGACATCACGTTTTACCGCGACGATCTGACGCACCTCTCGCGCGACCCGAAGCTCAATTTCACCGACGTGCCGTTTCCCGTCGAGGACAAAATCGCCGTGCTCGTCGACGACGTGCTCTTTACCGGCCGCACCGCGCGCGCCGCGATGGACGCACTGATCGACCTCGGGCGGCCCCGGCGCATACAGCTCGCGGTGCTGATCGACCGCGGCCACCGGGAGCTCCGGATCCGGGCGGACTTTGTCGGAAAGAACATCCCGACCGCGCTTTCCGAGTTCGTGCGCGTGAGCCTTGACGAAACCGACGGCGAGACGAGCGTGTGGCTGTGCGAAAAGTGACCGGAAAATTCCCCACAAACTGAATAAACCGGAAAAAAACTGCCGACGATAGTAGCAGAAACCCGACACGATTGGAGGGATTTTGTGCTTCGCCGGTTTTTTTGCGCGCTGGTCGCGCTCACGGCGCTCGCGGTATTTTCGGCTCCGGCGTCTGCCGAGCCGATTTCCGGCTTTGTCCGGCTGCACGTCGTGGCCGAGGGCGATTCCGATTGGGAGCAGCAGGTAAAGCTCGCGGTGCGCGACGCGTGCCTCGAAACCGCGCGGGAGCTCCTGTCCGAGTGCGAGGGCGCGGACGGGGCGTACGCGCTTCTCAACGCGAACCTCCCGAAGTTCCGGACCGCCGCGGCATCGGCGGCCAACGGGATGGGCTTTGAGGGCGCGATCGCGGTCGAGACCGGCGCGTTCGAATTCCCGGACAGGCTCTACGGCGAGGTGTTCGTCCCGGCGGGCGAGTACCGCGCGCTGCGCATCACGCTCGGCGCGGGCGAGGGGCACAACTGGTGGTGCGTATTGTACCCGTCGCTGTGCGTGCTCGACGAAAGCGCCTATTTCGCGGGCGAGCAGCCGCCCATCGAGTTCTACTCGTCGATCGGGCAATTCCTGAGCGGAGCATTTGGAGGTTGACATGAAGAAATTTTTTGCGTTGATACTGGCGCTGATGATGCTTTTCCCGAACGCCTCGGCGGCGGTGGTTCTCGAGGTCGGCTCGTCCGGCGAAAACGTGCGCAAGGTGCAGCAGCGCCTCGTGCAGTACGGCTATATCACCGGCACGCCCGACGGCCGGTACGGCGAGCGCACGCGCGACGCGGTCCGGGCGTTCCAGCGGAAGAACGGGCTTGCCGTCGACGGCCGGGTGGGTCCCAGCACCGCGGCGGCGCTCGGCGTGACGCTCACCGGCGGCGGTTCGAGCGGCGGTTCGACGTCGACGCAGACCGCGGCGAAGATCGTGTCCGCCGACCACAGGCTTTTGTCGAAGCTCGTCTACGCCGAGGCGCGCGGCGAGCCGTACAAGGGACAGGTCGCGGTCGCGGCGGTCGTATTAAACCGCGTCGCCAGCTCGTCCTTTCCCAACACCATCTCGGGCGTGATCTACCAGAGCGGCGCGTTTTCCTGCGTGTCGAACGGCCAGATCAACCGCACGCCCAACGCCTCGGCCATCCGCGCCGCGCTCGACGCGATGAACGGATGGGACCCGACCGGCGGCTGCCTGTATTTCTACAACCCCGCGGGAACCAGCGACCGGTGGATTCGCACGCGCACCACGAAGACGGTGATCGGAAACCACAGATTTGCGGTCTGACGGCCGCTTGCTCCCCCGCGGCGCCCTGTCGCGGGGGAAAAAGGGCAAATCACGCTATGAAACGGGGATTCGAACATGCAAAAAACGGGAATTCGCGATCGGGACTATACGAAGTCGGCGCTGTTCGCGGCCTGCGCGCTGCTCGTCGGGCTGCTTGTGCTTACATTCAAGCAGGGCTCGGACGTGGCCGCGCTGAACACGCGGCTGTCCGGCATCTATCAGAAGGCGTTTTATGAGACCTGCGAGCTGATGGAGGGCATGTCCGCCAATCTCCGCAAGCTCCTCGTGACCGGCAGCGCCCAGCAGGAGCAGATGCTGCTCTCGGAGATTTCCCGGCAGGCGCAGGGCGCGCAGGACGACCTGGCGATATTGCCGCTGGGCGAGAACGCGGTGTCCGCGACGATAAAGTTCGTCAACCAGACGGGCGACTTCGCGACCGCGCTCGCCGGGCGGCTCGCGGGCGGCGGCGCGATTTCGACGACCGATACGCAGACGATTACGACGCTCTCCGAGACCGCGGCGGAGCTCTCCGTCGGCCTCGGGCAACTGCTGACGCGGTTCGAGGCCGGCGAAAACGTGTTCCTCGGCGCCTACGAGGAGACCGGCGGCGAGCAACTCTACCCGCTGACGAACCCGGCGACCGCGTACCCGGTGCTGCTCTACGACGGGCCGTTCTCCGACAGCATCGGCCAGCCGGAGTTCCGGGCGCTCGCGGGACTTGCAAGCGTAAGCCAGCAGGATGCCCAGCAGCTTTTGACGACCTTCGTGGGCGTCGACGCCGTGACCGAAATCACCTTTGACGGCGAGAGCCAGATCCCGGTCGACTGCTATGAGTTCTCGCTCGTCGCGAACGGCTACCGGATGAACGCGGGCATGACGAAGGCGGGCGGGCGGATGCTGTACCTCCTGCCAAGCGACGACGTGACCGACATCCGGCTCACCGATCAGCAGGCCGTCGACGCGGCGCGCGCGTTCCTGATCTCGCGCGGGTTCGGCGACATGCAGGAGAGCTATTACAGCCAGTACGACGGCATCATGACGGTGAACTTCTCGGCGGTGCAGGACGGGGTCGTGCTGTACCCGGACCTCGTCAAGCTGCAGGTGTCGCTCGCAGACGGCGCGATCATCGGCATGGAGGACGGAGCCTACTTGAGGAACCACGTCCCGCGCACGCTGAACCTGCCCGCGATCTCCGAAGAGGAGGCCCTCTCGCGGCTCGGCGGAAGGCTGACGGCCGGAACCGTGCGGCTGTGCGTGATCCCGGAGAACGCGAACGAGTACCTCTGCTACGAGATCGCCGCGACCGACGGAGCGGACATGTACCTCGTCTATATCGACGCCCAGACCGGCGCGGAGCGCGAGATTCTGCAGGTCATCAGCGACGAGAACGGCGTATTGGTGATATAGCGCGCCGATTGCGGCGGATTGACGGGATTTTTAGGATGGGGGCGAAAGGAGGAAGCGCTGTGGATATGCTTTCACACAGGGGGACCGGCGCGCATAGCATGCAGCAGACAGTCTATGCGGAGCGTGAAACCATGATTGCTAGAGGGGATCTGTTCAGCGCCAGCCTCGACCCCGTGGTGGGTTCGGAGCAGGGCGGCGTACGGCCCGTTCTGGTCATCCAGAACGACGTCGGAAACCGCCACAGCCCGACCGTCATTGTGCTTGCCATCACGGGACAGGTCAACAAGGCGCGGCTTC